>JAESSV010000165.1 GCA_016763895.1 Magnetovibrio sp.
CGGTGGTGTTGATGGCAAAACGGACGATCGTGTCGCCGGCGCGTGCGATTTCACCTTGCAATAGATCATTCAACAAAATTACCGGGGCTTTTAAATTATTTAGAAAATTATGAACAATGGTTTGCAGCGGAGGAGGGGTCAAACCACGATATAAGGTTGCGATTGGGCGCAACAATAAAGTGTCTAATCCTCGGTTGAATTCAAAGAAAACGCGGTTTACGGGTTCCAGCGGATCGTTCACGTCATCGACTTGTTCAATCGGCTTTGGTTCAGCCGGCGTAGACGATGTTGTTACGCAACCGGCCATCAGGCTTGTCGCGATGATCAGCATACCAAGCTTTAGCCCAAGGCGCATAGAGCCTGAGCGATTCGGCGCTGTCGTTGCTGAATCTTTGGTATTATCTAAATCAAATCGGCCCATTAATGGCTCCGTTACACACTTTTATAGTTGTCTTTTGTTCAGCTCGCCAGATTTAGAGATACCCCACCCCTGACGAAAACCCTGTTTACGTTAATCTTGACCATAGGAAATATCATATGGTTGTCCCGAAAACTAGCACCCAGTGAAAAAACGCGCAAGCTTCTCGGTCGTATGTTGCAATATTGCCACATAAAATATTCCATTTGGCGCATTAATTTGTACGTGGGGTTGATGTAGGCTATATTTAACGGTATATATACAAGTATTGTTATATCGTTATGTGTTCTAATAATTGAGAGTTGATTGAAGTATGGAGGATGTTTTAGGAGCTTTTCGTGCCGCAGCTGACCTATCGCGCCTGCGTATATTGTGTTTGTTAGCGGCGGCTGAATTGACCGTCAGCGAACTGGTATCGATTCTTGGCCAAAGTCAGCCTCGGGTTTCGCGGCACCTTAAGGTTCTTCTGGATGCGGGGCTTTTGGTGCGGTTTCGCGAGGGAAGCTGGGTTTTTCATCGTTTGAATGCTCAGGGGCAAGCCAAAAAGTTATTGCAATTGGTCCCCGCAAACGATCAAGTGCATCTTCAAGATTTGGAACGCCTGGAAGATATTGAAGCCAAGCGTGCGGAAATTGCAGAGCGGTATTTTGCAAAGTATGCACCGGAATGGGATCGTTTGCGCCAATTGGATGTGGATGAAGAACAAGTCGCAAATACGGTCCAAGACATGTTGCCGTTGCTCAACACGCAAAAACTTTTGGATTTGGGCACCGGAACCGGGCGCATGTTACAGGTGCTGGGCCCCGCAGCCGGGGAAGTCGTCGGCGTGGACAGATCCCATGAAATGTTGGCGGTGGCTCGGTCGAATATAACCCGTTGGGGGTTGGACAATTGTCGCCTTCATCAAGCCGATATTTTGGCCTTGCCCATAACTTCGGGATCATTTGACGCGGTGGTTTTGCATCAAGTGTTGCATTTTATCAAACGCCCCTGGTTGGCAATCGCCGAAGCCGAACGGGTATTAAACATGGGCGGTCGGTTGTTGATCGTTGACCTTGCGCCCCATCATATGGAAGATCTTCGCGATGTTCATGCCCATAACCGATTGGGATTTGCGGATGAGGAAGTCAGCGAATGGCTTGCCGATCAAGGCTTCTCATGCGAAACCATAAAACACTTGAGCGGTGGCAATCGTCCAGATGGGCTAAAAGTTACAATTTGGCTGGCCAAGCGCGCCGCGCCAAAAATGATTATATAGAATTAAGGAACGGATGAATGACTTCGACACGCCCTGAATTGACTGGATTGCCCATTGCATCGCCGTTGCCGCGTGATGCCAATGTGTCGTTTGAATTTTTCCCCCCGAAAACGGAAAAAATGGAAGAAAAATTGTGGGATTGTGTTGAACGTTTAGACCCGCTCAAGCCCAAATACGTTTCCGTAACCTATGGCGCCGGGGGCTCGACACGCGAACGCACCCATGCGACGGTCAAACGCATCCGCCAAGAAACGGATTTAGAACCCGCCGCACACCTCACCTGTGTTGGCGCAACGCGCGCAGAAATCGACGACATCGCGCGCCAGTATTGGGCCGATGGCATCAAACATATCGTGGCCTTGCGCGGTGATCCCGAAGACGGCATAGAAAAAGCTTATGTCCCCCATCCGGGCGGTTATGCTTATGCCGAAGATTTGGTCAAAGGATTGAAGTCTATCGCAGATTTTGAAATATCTGTAGCAGGCTACCCTGAAAAACATCCACAAGCCGAAAGCCTGGATCAAGACATTGAATATCTAAAGCGCAAAGTAGACGCGGGCGCAGACCGGGTCATTACCCAGTCGTTCTTTGATAATGAAAAGTTTTTGGACTTTGTTGACAAGGCCCGAACGGCTGGCATTACGGTTCCCATCGTTCCGGGCATCTTGCCGGTGACAAACTTCAAGCGCGTTCAAGAATTTTCATCGGCTACGGGGACCAGCGTTCCCACCTGGATGGCCGAAGTTTTTGAAGGTTTGGACGACGATGCAGAAACGCGTAAATTGGTTGCGGCGACGGTGGTGGCCGAACAATGCCGGGTGTTGTATGCCAACGGCATCAAGGACTTTCACTTTTACACGCTGAACCGTGCCGATCTTACGTTTGCCATTTGCCATATTCTCGGCGTGCGCCCTTAATTTCCTATATATAAAGAGACCTAAGCCATGACGTTAAAGCTCCACAATCCAAATGCCAAAGCCCAATTGGAAGCCGCCCTTAAAGATCGCATCTTGATCTTGGACGGTGCCATGGGGACCATGATCCAACGTTTGAATCTTGAAGAAGAAGATTTTCGCGGGGAACGTTTCGCATCGTCAAAAGTGGAGCTCAAGGGCAACAACGATCTTTTGATCCTCACCCGTCCCGAAGCCATTCAAGGCATTCACGAAGCATACTTGGCGGCGGGCGCCGACATCGTTGAATCCAACACGTTCAGCGCCACCACCATTGCCCAATCCGATTACGGTTTGGAAAGTGCGGTTTATGATTTGAACGTCGAAGGTGCGCGTTTGGCCCGCGCGGCAGCTGATAAATATTCGACCCCCGATAAACCACGTTTTGTCGCGGGCGGCCTTGGCCCCACCAATCGTACCGCATCTTTAAGCCCGGACGTTAACGATCCGGGTGCGCGCAATGTAACATTTGATGAATTGGTGACGGCCTATACCCAAGCCACGCGCGGGCTTATCGAGGGCGGCGCGGATTTGATTTTGATTGAAACCGTGTTTGACACCTTGAACGCCAAGGCGGCTATTTATGCGGTATTGAGCGTGTTTGACGCAGAAAATATTGATATGCCCATCATGATTTCGGGCACCATCACCGATGCTTCGGGCCGCACGCTTTCGGGTCAAACGGCGGAAGCCTTTTGGACCTCGTTGTCGCACGCTAAACCGATATCGATTGGCTTTAACTGTGCCTTGGGTGCCGAAGATTTGCGTCCGCACTTGCAATCCATTTCGGCCATTTCGGATACACATGTAAGTGTTTACCCAAATGCCGGGTTGCCCAATGAATTTGGCAATTACGACGATACGCCCGAATACATGGGTGAAGTTCTGCGCAGTTTTGCCGAAGAAGGTTTGCTCAATATTGTGGGCGGATGTTGTGGCACATCTCCGGCGCACATCAAAGCCATCGCAGAAGCCGAGGCGGATGTGAAACCACGCCAAGTTCCCACCAATTTAACCATATCCCGTTTGTCGGGGCTAGAACCTTTGGTGTTGGACGATGTGACCGGGTTTGTGAACGTGGGTGAACGGTGCAACGTTGCGGGTTCGATCAAGTTTAAAAACCTGATTTCTGAGGGTGACTATCAAACCGCACTGGAAATCGGTCGCAACCAGGTCGAAAACGGGGCGCAAATCGTCGACGTCAACATGGACGACGCCATGTTGGATGCCGAAGTCGAAATGGTGAGATTCTTGAACCTGATTGCGTCCGAGCCGGATATTTCTCGCGTGCCGTTGATGATCGATTCTTCTAAGTGGGATGTTATCGAAGCCGGCCTGAAATGCGTGCAAGGCAAAGGCATTGTCAATTCCATCAGCCTGAAAGAAGGCGAAGAGGAATTCATTGCCCACGCCCGCAAAGTTCTGCGTTATGGAGCGGCCGTCATCGTGATGGCATTTGACGACAAAGGCCAAGCCGACAGCTATGAACGCATGATCGAAATTTGTGAGCGTTCGTATAAAATCTTAACGGAAGTCGTTGGCCTTCCCGCGCACGATATTATTTTCGACCCCAACATTTTCCCCATTGCCACGGGTCTTGATGAACATCGTAATTATTCGGTGGATTACATCAATGCATGTGTGTGGATCAAAAAGAATTTGCCGGGGGCTTTGATTTCGGGGGGCGTGTCGAACATGTCGTTTTCTTTGCGCGGCAACAACCCCATGCGCGAAGCCATGCATTCGGTGTTTTTGTTTCACGCGATCAAAGCCGGCATGGACATGGGCATCGTAAATGCCGCCCAATTGACGGTGTATTCAGACATACCCAAAAAGCTTCGGGAACGGGTTGAAGACACGGTGTTGAACCGCCGCGAAGATTCCACAGATCGCTTGTTGGATGTGGCCGAAGAAGCCAAAGGCTTGAAGTCCAAAAACACCGGGCCGGATTTGTCATGGCGCAAACTCAGTGTTGAAAAACGTCTTGAGCACGCGTTGGTCAAAGGCATTGGCGATTTCGTAGAAGCCGACGTCGAAGAAGCCCGTTTGGCCGCCGTCAAACCCATCGACGTGATCGAAGGCCCGTTGATGGATGGCATGAATGTGGTCGGCGATTTGTTCGGATCAGGGCAAATGTTTTTGCCTCAGGTGGTGAAGTCTGCGCGGGTCATGAAACGCGGTGTCGCGGTTCTGTTACCCTATATCGAAGAAAGTCAGGTGGGGGGAAGCTCCAAAGGCAAAGTGTTGATGGCGACCGTTAAAGGGGACGTGCACGATATTGGCAAAAACATCGTCGGCGTGGTGATGCAATGCAACAATTTTGACGTGGTCGACATCGGCGTTATGGTGCCATGGGCAGATATTTTGGACAAAGCCGTCGAAGAAAAAGCCGACATCATTGGCTTGTCTGGATTGATCACTCCGTCGCTCGAAGAAATGGTTACGGTGGCCCGTGAAATGGACCGCCGCAAAATGAAAATTCCGATGATTTTAGGCGGGGCTACGACATCCAAAGTGCACACGGCCGTTAAAATTGCGCCCGCGTATTCCGGACCTGTTGTGCATGTGATCGATGCCTCGCGCGCCGTTGGTGTTGTCACAAAATTATTGTCTAAAACCGATAGCGAAACGTATGTTGCCGAGGTGCGTGCAGATTATGCATCGATGAAAATCAAACACGAAGAAAGCCAGCGCAACCGCGAACAACAAACTCTTGCGGCGGCGAGGTCTAATAAAATTGAAATTGATTTTGTCGAAAATGCTCCGGTCCAACCCACGTTTTTGGGCACCAAAGTGTTTGATCATTATCCGCTTGCCGATTTGGTGGACCACATTGATTGGACGCCGTTTTTCCGCACTTGGGAACTCAAAGGCAACTACCCGGAAATCTTGGAAACCGAAAGCAAAATGGGCGACAGCGCACGGTCTTTGTTTGCCGACGCCCAAGAAATGTTGAAACAAATCATCGATGAAAAATGGTTGACCGCGCGCGCTGTGGTGGGATTTTGGCCCGCGGCAAGCGTTGGCGACGATGTCGAAGTTTATGGGGATGAAAGCCGTACAGAGGCTCTAAAAACCGTGCACTTCTTGCGCCAACAAATGGTTCGAGCCAAAGGCCGCGCCAATGATTGCTTGGCCGACTTTATAGCACCTAAGGATTCCGGTGCTGCGGATTGCATCGGCGGCTTTGCCGTGACGTCGGGGCAAGGCCTTGAAATTAAATCAGCCGAATTCAAAGCCGATCACGATGATTATAATGACATCTTGTTGAAAGCCCTTGCGGATCGTTTGGCCGAAGCCTTTGC
>JAESSV010000166.1 GCA_016763895.1 Magnetovibrio sp.
GGGGCCAGCGGCAGCTTTGGCGGTGGTGAACACGAAGGATTCGGCGGCGGAGACGATGATTAATGGCTAAGTCTTTCCCGCCTTTGAACTTGGGTGATCAGTTGGCACAATCTCCAAAACGAGCCACACCACGATCTTCGAAACCTGATTCTCAAAAAGGTTCCAAAGTCCCAAAAGGCTCAAAAGGCCCAAAAAATAAGCGTCCATCGGCGGCCTCCATTGGCTTTTTAACGGTCTGGCACGGTCTTTTTTCGGGTGGATTTTTCGTCGCCATGATGACCGGAGACGGGCTCTATAACGCGCATGTCTTTGCCGGTGTATTGGTGTTGTTTGCCGTCGGCTTGCGTTTGATGGTGGGGTTGATGTTCCCCAAAGGTCATGTGTTGGTTTTTCCGTACCCAAGCTTTAAAAGTTTAACCCAAGGCACCAACGGGTTTCGACGTTTTGTGTCTCACCTGATGGGGTTGGCCTTGATGATTTCGGTAAGTTTTACCGCAGTCACGGGTTGGATCACGCGACAAAACGTTGAAGTTCACAGCGCTATTTCCTACCTGACGCTGGCGTTGATCGGGGGCCACATTGCCTTGGTGATTGTGTGGCAGGGGTGGAAAAAGGTTGAATCGAAATTTTCGGCCAAAAATTATAAAGCCAGAAACTAAAGTGAACTAAGGTTAAAGTGAACCAAGGCTAAAGTTGACCAAGGCTAAAGCTTTGGGCTCGTCACAATTTTCAGCGGCGTCTTGGGGTTAAAGACAATGCGATCTTGCATCGCCGGATTCAGGTAAACGGTGCCCTTATCGTCCACCAAAACCGCAAACTTAATCCCCATTTTTTTGGCGATTTCATACCAATGTTTGGGGCCGGCAACGGTGAGAGCCGTGGCGGCTGCATCTGCAAGGGCTCCGTTTTTGCCAATGACCGTGGCCGATACAATGTGGTCGACGGGCATGCCGTCGCGGGGATCAATGATGTGGGCATACCGCACCCCATCAATTTCCAAAAACCGTTCATAATTGCCCGACGTATAGACGTTTTCGCCTTGATTCAAATCCAAAGTCGCGATCACGCCCCAAGACTTTGGATCGCGAATGCCGATTTGCCAAGGTTTAGACGTTGGCCCGCCCAAGGTGTTGATGTCGCCGCCGGCGTTGATCAAGGCACTTTTGATGCCCATGTTTTTCAAAGTTTGTTCGGCCCGATCCAAGGCGACACCTTTGGCAAATCCGCCAAAATCAAATTGCACGGTGGGTTTTGTGGATGACACGCGGTCGCCGTCAATGATGACATCCGTCATGGACGCATTTTTTGCCACCAAGGCCCGAATAACATCAAAATCAGGCAGCCCTCCATCGGGTCGTTTGTCGGCATGAAAGCCCCAAGCGCTGATGAGGGCGCCCATGGCCGGGTTAAAAAGCCCATCGCTTAAATCATAAAATGTTTTGGCTTGTAACAACAAAGGTTTCAAAAATGGCGTGACCGTCATGGATCGCCCAGCCGCAAGAGCCGCATTCAGTTCGGTCAATTCCCCCGGTTTCCACGCATGCCAATCTGTATGCATGCGTTTGAAATCTTGTTTAAGCTGTACGGTGGCTTGTTCCGCCAAATCCGCATCTTCGCCGCGAACCGTAATTTCAACCTTGGTGCCAAAAACAAATAAGGTCGATGTGTGGTCAACGGGCGCAACCTTCCCACAAGACGCCAAAACCACAGCGAGCAGGGACCCTAAACATAAAGATTTAAAATGGTGCAACTTCATAAAATATTTTTAACAAGCCCCAAGGTTGGATGCAATTGTAAACGGAAAAGTAATTTTAATCCTTCATCTCCGGGCGTTGAGGATGTCATGAAACCCAAAGTCTAACCCGAACAGGCTTTGCAATTGGTCCAGGCTCAACACCTCTAAAATTTAGGACGAACCGCCCGATGGCGGCCATCCGGGGGACGCACAAACCTGTCGCGGCTCAAGCCTATGATGAGTGTCCGAGGAAATAAGGTCCAGTAAGACAAATGATCTTGGTATTTTTAGGCTGACAAAGTTATTTTTCTTGCTCTTTAAGCGCCGCAAATTTCAACAGGGTTTTAGAAAGTAAAAAATGCATCAACCGATCCAATTCAGTGTCGCGACGGGAACGATGTGCGGGTGGTTTGTACCTTGTTTTGCTGACTGAGCCCGATTTTTCAAAATGATTTTGAGCATATTCACGCAAAGCTGCGGGGCCCAATTGATCCAGCCGCTTTGCCCAAACCAGCGCATTTGTAATCGCTTTACTTTCTGGGTTTGGGCAGAAACGTCCAGCCTGCAAGACATCGTTTACATACCGGGATGCACTTTCCTTAAATAGAGAAGAAAGAGCTTCATTTTGACTGCGGAGTTGGTGCCCTATTTTGTCACGTCCTTGGGGGAAGATTTTTCCAATTGCCCGATGATAGTTACATTTTCGTTGCACAAATTCTTCGTTGCTCATACCAAAGGGGCGGATTTGCCCATCTATGGAAACATTGCCGATATAACGAATGCCTGCTGTTCGAGTAACGAGCTCTCGTTCAACCAAATTGTATGCCTTGCTGTCTGACTTTCTGTTGAGCCCGATGAATTTTTTGATGAAATAGCTAACGTCTTGACCCGTCAAAGGCTGAGGCGGGGTGGCAGATAAAGGCTTAAATAAGGAAGGAATATCAATGCCGTTTATGTCGAGATCATTATGGTAATGAGCTAAATAAGCTAATGTTTGCCTTTCATTGAGGCTCATCTCTTCAAGTAACTGATTCATTGATTTTTTTGTAACGAATGATGTATCAAATTTTTCTTGTTGTCCGCGCTTCAACCAATACCAAGCTTCACCAATATTTTTGTCAACACCATCGCCTTTCAGATAACGACTGGCTGCATCAACAATAGCAGTTATATCTTTCTTTTCTCCGGCCCAAGATGGTGATGGACCAAGCATAAGAAGGCTCAATAACAAAATAAAAGTGTACGTAATACGAGACAAAAACATGAATGGATACTAGCAGTAATGGCGTCTCATTCAATGGTCTTTGGATGATTCCTCAATGTGTTGAGATCATAAAGTTAAGGTGCTGGTCCATGACCTTGACGTTAAAAATCTCTCAAAACCAGCGCCCAATGAAATGTGATGTGTGGGGAATTGAAATTGAGTTCTTTGCGTGAAGGCAGAGGCTACGATTTTAATGCTTTTGCTCTGCCCCCGTTACGAACCCAAGCCGAGTGGGAATGGACTACTAACCTAAAATAGGAAATAAAGCTTTACGCGTATACCATACCGTGCCATACATGCTTTAACGAACAGTCACACCTGCGCCTCATTTACCAGCACCTCATTTACATGTGCCTGATTCACCGCCGCCTCTTTTGCCGGCGGTTTTTTTATGTCTAGCCAAAACCCGTCTCATTCATGTGAGGCGGGTTTCGTGCGTTTTAGCCCTTAACTTTACATGGAGAAATCTCTTGAAACATTTAAACCGAACCCTATCCGACAACGCATCCTCCCATCCTCAAGACGTGGTGGCGACCAAATTGTTTTTGCGAAACCAAGGCTATTACCATGCCCCAAAATGGGGGGTGAGCCAGTTTCCTGACCGCGCTTTGTTCGATGCGATTAAGGCTTTTCAAGACTCCCAAGGCCTAAGTGTTGACGGCGTCATGAAGCCGAATGGCGAGACCGAAACGGCAATTAAAAGTCAGGCTCAAAAGTTGCAAAATTTAGGCCGCAACGGCGACACCATTTTGGCCCACATCACACCGGCCGAGGCTCAGCTTCTCAACGACGTCACGGACGGCGGAAGCACCAACCCGAACACGGGCCTGTCTGAATTTTTTCTGGGCGATTTTTTCTCGGGCGATTTTTCCTCGGGCCTATCGGACAGTTTCAGCTCCATCGGATCAAGTTTATCCGACAGTTTTAGTTCGTTCGGAGACAGCCTAAGTTCGTTCAGCGACAGCATCGGCAATTCATTTTCAGATGCCTCAGGAACCAACAGCCTGCTGAGCAGCCTGCAAGGTCAACAAAACAAGTTAGACAGTTTGTTGAATTCTGATGCGGGAAAAGCGGTCGGAAACGGCCTCGGTAATGATCTGGGTAATGATCTGGGTAATAATTTGGGCAGCAACATGAACGCAACCTTGTCCGACAACGTGTCAAACGCGTTGACGCAAACAAAAATCCCACAAGCCTCAGCAGGCCTTGGCGGCGACGTCACAAGCGGCCTTTCAGGCGGTTTAACGGACAATCTGCCAAGCGCTGCAAAACCCTTAAGTTCATCCACTGGCCTTAAATATTCCCTAGATTCCCCACGAACCCCATTCCAACAAAGCCAAAATGTGAAGGCCATACAAGCCCAACAAAATGCGCTCAATCTTCAGCCCGATCTGTCCAAAAAACAAACCCCATCGTTCAGCCAAGGCCAGTCCCCCGACCAACAATCTCGCTACAAACAACGCGGCCAAAACATGTTCAACAAGATCGATCAACAAGGCACAAAAGCGTTTCAAGCTCCCGCTGCCCAGGCTCCCGCTGCCCAGGCTCCCGCTGCCCAGGCCCCCGCTCCCCAGGCCCCCGCTGCCCAGGCTCGCACGCCAATTAAAGACCAACAGATCAGCAACACAATGGACACCCTAAAGGCTGAAAATCCAGAC
>JAESSV010000167.1 GCA_016763895.1 Magnetovibrio sp.
AGCGTGGAAATGGAAACCGCCAGCAGGATCAGAAAGCCGCCCATGGTGGGCGTGCCTTGTTTGGTCAACAAATGGCTTTCCGGTCCGTCTTCGCGAATGGGCTGTCCGCCTTTTTGGCGCATGTGCAGCACCCGGATCAACGCGGGTCCAATGACAAAGCTGATGATCAACGCCGTCATCACGGCCCCGCCCGTGCGGAACGTTAAATAGCGAAAAACGTTAAACGCCGGAATTTGATCTGCGAAGGGAAATAACAAGTGATACAGCATGTTCAGCCTTGATCCTTTTTGACAACTGCAACGGGGGATATGTCTTGGCTTAGACCCAAGCCCTTTAATTTTTTTACAACGCGGCCCATTTCAGAACTGGCCGATCCTTTGACCATCACGACATCGCCGGGTTTTATAAATGTTGTCATAATTTCAGACAATTCCTTGGACGTCGCACAATGATGGCCTTGCATATTTTTGGGCAATACGTTCCACAAATTTTGCATCATGTCTCCGACCAGATAGACTTTGTCGATTTTTGATGACATCAGAACTTCGCGAAGATCGCTATGCAGTTGAGGCGCATTTTCGCCCAGCTCTTTCATGTCCCCAAGCACCGCGACACGGTCCGCTAACGGACCAATCGGTTGAGCCCCCAACACCGCCAAGGCCGCCCCCATCGCAGCAGGAGATGCATTATAGCTTTCATCAATCAGCGCAAAGACACCGTCTTTTAATTGCACCTCAAAACGTCCGCCCCGGCTTTTTGGCGGCAACAAATGAGCCATGCTTTGAGCCGCTTGTCGGACGTCACCGCCCACCGCATGCACCGCCGCCAACACAGCCACAGAATTGATCACCCAGTGTCGACCGGGGGAAGCTATACTATATCTAATTTCGCCAATGGGTGTTTGAGCCACAACGTTTGAGCTGTGGGGATATAGATCAAAAGATTCCACGCGGAAATCGACTTCGTCGCCTTCACCAAAAGTCAAAATACACGCCGCACCGCGAGCCTTTGCAGCGGTGTTCAAACGTTCAAATTCTTCGATATCAGCATTCAGAACCGCCGTCCAGTTTTCGGTGGCCCCTTCAAAAATTTCTGCTTTGGCATCCGCAATTTGATCGGTGCCTTCAAAAAATTCCGTATGAGCAGATTGCACCGTGGTGATCACACACACATCCGGACTTGCCATTTGTGACAACGGTCCCAATTCACCAGGATGGTTCATGCCCATTTCCAAAATTGCATAGTTGGCATCACCGACCATGCGGGAAAGGCTTAACGGCAGACCCCAATGATTGTTTAGGCTGCCGATGCTTGCGGTCACTTTTGCCTGTTCACCCAGCACCATATTAAGCGCTTCTTTGGTGCCTGTTTTACCAACAGATCCCGTTACGGCAATTACTTTTCCTAAAAAACGGCGCCGCGCATAGGTGCCCAAATCTTGCAAAGCTTGCAGGGTGTCTTTAACCATCAACAAAGGTGTGTCGGGATCAAATACGGGGGGACGATGCGATACACATGCCGCCACGGCGCCCTTTTCAAAAGCCGATGCGACATGATCGTGTCCATCTGCATTCGGCCCCACCAAAGCCAGAAAAATATCTCCGGGTTTCAAGGTCCGTGTATTGATCGACACTCCGGTTGCCACAAAGTCTTGTGTCACATCGCCCGAGGTGGCTTTCGCGGCGTCGGTTGAAGTCCAAAGTTGTGTTGTGGTTTTCATCATATTCACTGTCCCAACTCCCAAATTGTAGCCTTAGCCTCGATCACATCACTGAACGGTATAACTTCATGACCAACATCTTGGCCTTGCTCATGGCCCTTACCTGTCAATACGATGACATCACCTTTGGCAAGATTTTTTATGCCTTGTTGAATGGCTTCATGACGATCTGCAATTTCTATGGCATCCTTAGCTTCAGCAAGTATTTCTTGGCGAATTTGGGCGGCGTCTTCTGTTCTGGGGTTATCATCTGTAATGATGATACCATCGGCGAACTGCGCCGCTATGCGTCCCATTTGCGGACGTTTTCCGGCATCACGATCGCCGCCACACCCAAACATCACAAACAATTTATTTTTTGTGTGGGGCCGCAAAGCTTTGAGAACATTTTCCAAAGCATCCGGCGTATGAGCGTAGTCAATATAGACATCCGCGCCGTTCACATGACCGACGATTTGAACGCGCCCGGACACCCCTTCTAATTTTTCCAAAGCTTGAACCGCTGCTTTTTCGTCGGCTCCAAGGGCCATGGCTAAGCCCAAAGCACATAAAGAATTTTCCGTTTGAAAGCTTCCAACCAAGGGCAAGAAAATGTCATAGGGCGTCCCATTTACCCGCAAGGATAACTGTTGCCCTTGGCTGAAAACTTTTCGCTCCAACACGCAAATATCCCGGCCTTTGAGACCATAGCTGATGACGTGCAGGTTGCGCGCGTGGGCAATCTTGATGATTTCTGTGGCTTCGCATTTATCGGCATTCACGACGACATGACCACCGTCTTCGACCACCTCGGAAAACAACCGTAATTTTGCTTGGCGGTAATCTTCCATTGTACCGTGATAATCAAGATGGTCTCGGGAAATATTGGTAAATCCAGCGGCCTTTATGCGGATACCATCCAACCGGTATTGTTCCAAACCATGACTGGACGCTTCCATGGCTAAATAGTCAATGTCGGCAGCTGCGACCCGTTTCATGATTTCGTGCAATTTCACCGGGTCCGGGGTGGTCAGTTTTCCGAACTCTGCAAAGCCTGATCCAAACAAACCGATGGTGCCGATATTGACGGCCCTTAAACCCATAATTTCCCAGATTTGACGCAGAAACGTAGCGACCGATGTTTTGCCATTTGTGCCCGTAACCGCCGCGACATTTTCCGGCTGAACCGCATAAAAAAGAGCCGCGATTTTTGCCAAACGTAAACGCGGATTTTGATCTTCAATCACGGCCACACGCGCCGTCGTCCCAACCGGACCTAAAATGCACACGGCGCCGTTTTCTATCGCTTTGGAAACATATTCTTTACCATCAACTTTTGCACCGCTCAAAGCCGCAAATAAAAATCCTGGACGCACGTCACGGCTATCACTGGTGATGCCTAAAATTTCCAGGTCTTCGTGCGCCTGAACATTTTTGCTCAAGGTTTCGTTCTTGTTCAACAGATCAATAAGCCGCATGGGAAACTCCCTTTTGCAACATAGCCGAATGCCTTGGTCTTGTTGTTTTGGGCAAAAACATTGGATGACCATTTGTGTTTTCGTCTTCGGTGGATGACGCATCAACGGCGATACCAAGCAACGGCCCCAGACGCCTGATGATTTTCCCCACAGCCGGAGAAGCCACCCATCCGCCCGTTGCATAGCCATACGTTTCTTTGGTTCCCTTGGGTTCATCAAGGACGATCAAAACAACATAGCGCGGGTTCGTCATGGGGAACACACCGACAAAGCTTGAAACAAGAGTTTTCTTATCATAACGGCCGTTGAATTGCTTTTCTGCTGTTCCGGTCTTCCCGCCCACCAAATAGCCTTTGACATTTGCGCTGGCTCCGGTTCCATCTCTCACCACTTTGCGCATAAGGGCGCGCATGGCATTGGACGTTTCAGGTTTCAACACGCGTTTGCCACGCAATACAGTCCCAGCCGTTACTTTTTTGATCGTCGGCGGATACATGATCCCCCCGTTGATCAATGCAGAAACGCCCGCTGCAACCTGCAACGGGCTCACGGCAATGCCATGTCCATAGGCAATGGTCATGGTGGAAATGTCCCCCCACCGGGAAGGATAAAGGGGCGATCCGACTTCAGACAATTCGACTTCGGAAGCCTTCAGCAAACCAAAGCGTTCCAAATAATCTTTTTGGTTTTTCCGCCCCACTTCCATGGCCATCTTTGCCGTGCCAATGTTGCTGGAATAGGTGAGGATTTCCGGGACACTCAACCAACGATTTTTGCCATGGTAGTCTGTAATTGTAAATCTTGCGATCTTGATTGGGTCGGTCGCATCAAAGCCATCGGTCAACGTCACTGTGCCCGTGTCCAAAGCCATGGCTGTGGTAAATAATTTAAAGGTTGAACCCATTTCATAGACACCCA
>JAESSV010000168.1 GCA_016763895.1 Magnetovibrio sp.
CCGGTCTCGATCTCGCTGGGTTTGTGGACGACTTTGTTGGTCTATTTAATTTCTATACCGCTTGGCATTGGCAAGGCGGTTCGTGATGGAACAAAATTTGACATAGCCTCATCTTCTGTGGTGATTGTCGGCAATGCCGTGCCGGGTTTTTTGTTCGCCATTTTGTTGATTGTCTTGTTCGCCGGCGGCCGTTATTTCGATTGGTTTCCGTTGCGCGCCTTAACGTCGGATAATTTTGAAAGTCTCCCTACATTTGGCCAGATTAAAGACTATTTCTGGCACCTGGTTTTGCCCATTGGTTCCATGGTCATCGGCGGTTTCGCAAGTTTGACCATGTTGACGAAAAATTCCTATCTGGAAGAAATCAATAAACAATATGTGATCACCGCGCGGGCCAAGGGGCTCAAGCAAAGTACCGTTTTGTACGGTCATATTTTTCGCAATGCCATGTTGATCGTGATTGCAGGATTTCCAGCCGCCTTTGTCGGTATTCTTTTTACCGGGGCTTTGTTGACGGAAATTATTTTTTCGCTTGATGGGCTAGGGCTGTTGGGCTTTGAAGCCGCGATCAAGCGTGATTTCCCGGTGATGTTTGGCACCTTGTATGTGTTCACGTTGTTGGGGTTGGTGTTAAACTTGGTCGGTGATGTCATGTATCATTTGATCGATCCTCGCATTGATTTTGAAAAGGTGGATCGTTAATGCCGCGCCTGTCTTCGATCAATCAACGTCGTTTGAAAAATTTCAAGGCCAACCGCCGTGGCTATTGGTCGTTATGGATTTTTTTAGGCCTATTTACCTTCACCATGTTTGCCGAATTTATCGCCAATGACCGTCCGATTATGGTGAGCTTTGAAGGGGAATTGTATGTCCCTGTTTTCATTGATTACCCCGAAACCACCTTTGGCGGGTTTTTAGAAACACCGACGGAATACGCCGACCCCGACGTGCAAGACATGAACAATGAAGCGGGCTGGATTCTTTGGCCGCCGATCCATTTTTCCTATGATACGGTCAACTATAGCCTCACCGAACCGGCGCCCAGCCCCCCCAGTGCGACCAATATATTGGGCACCGATGACCAAGGCCGAGACGTCGCGGCGCGTTTGATCTATGGCTTTAGGATTTCGATTTTGTTTGGCCTGACCCTGACCTTGGTGAGCTCCGTGATCGGCATTGCCGCCGGTGCCGTGCAAGGCTATTTTGGGGGCCTTGTTGATTTAATTATGCAACGCTTTATCGAAATTTGGTCCGGCCTTCCCATGTTGTTTTTGCTGATTATTTTGGCCAGTATCGTGCAGCCCAGCTTTTGGTTTTTATTGGGCATCATGTTGTTGTTCAGTTGGATGGGGCTGGTCGGTGTGGTGCGGGCTGAATTTTATAAAACCCGCAATTTTGATTATGTGCGGGCGGCGCGCGCACTGGGAGTCAACAACACCACCATCATGTTTCGTCACATCCTGCCCAACGCCATGGTCGCGACCATAACGTTTTTGCCGTTCATCACTTCTGGGTCCATCACCACCCTTACGGCGCTCGATTTTTTAGGCTTTGGATTGCCGGCGGGGTCCGCGTCACTTGGCGAAATGTTAAATCAAGGCAAAGCCAATTTACATGCGCCATGGTTGGGACTGTCATCGTTTTTCGTCATCGCCATCATGTTGTCGTTGCTGGTGTTTATCGGTGAAGCGGTCCGGGATGCTTTTGATCCCCGAAAGGTATTTCGCAAATGGGCAGGCTTCTTGACGTCACCAATTTATCGGTCAGCTTTGGTGACACCCAAGTCGTGCACGGCATTTCATTTTATATCGAGCCCGGGGAAACCGTGGCTTTGGTGGGGGAATCTGGATCGGGAAAATCGGTGAGTGCCTTGTCGATCATGCAACTGTTGCCCTATCCCTTGGCCTCGCACCCTTCTGGGTCCATTTTGTTCAAGGGCCATGAATTGATGGGCGTCCCCGACAAAAAAATGCGAGCTTTGCGCGGTGTGGATATTTCCATGGTGTTTCAAGAACCCCTCAACAGTCTCAACCCCTTACATTCCATAGGTAAACAAATTGCCGAGGCCATCACCACCCACTTTGTCAAAAGCAAACAAGAGGTTCAGGCCCGCGTTGAAGAATTGATGGATGTGGTGGGGCTGAGCGCACAAATTGCTCGCCTGAATAACCTGCCCCATGAATTTTCAGGCGGACAACAACAACGCATTATGATCGCCATGGCGCTGGCGAATGAACCCGACCTTTTGATCGCGGACGAGCCCACCACGGCGGTCGACGTCACCATTCAAGCGCAAATCTTAAAGTTGTTGGCTGACCTACAACATAAAATGGGACTGGGCATTTTGTTTATCACCCATGATCTTGGCATCGTTCAGCGCATCGCGGATCGCGCCTATGTCATGCACAATGGCACGTTGGTTGAACACGGTCCCACGGCGGACCTATTTGCCAATCCGCAAAATGACTACACCAAACGCTTGCTGGCGTCTGAACCCAAGGGGCGACCCGAGGCTGGGGATGTAAACGCTGAAACGGTCATGTTTGGGCAAGATTTAAAAGTTTGGTTCCCCATAAAAAAAGGCATTATTCGCCGCGTGGTCGATCATGTAAAAGCCGTAGATGGCATTCAACTTGAGGTCAGAAAAGGTCACACTTTGGGCATCGTTGGGGAAAGCGGGTCGGGCAAGTCAACCTTGGCACGGGCCTTGTTGCGTTTGGAACGTTGTAGCGGCAAGCTTGAATTTCAAGGTCAAGACATCTTGGCTTTGAACGGCAACCAGGTCCGACCCTTGCGCGCCAAAATGCAGATCGTTTTCCAAGATCCATTCGGGTCCTTAAGCCCGCGTATGTCGGTGGGACAAATCATTGGTGAAGGTTTAGAAGTCCATGAACCGCGCTTAAGCGCCCCGGATCGGATGCACAAGGTTTTAGACGTTTTGGCTGAAGTGGGCTTGAATGCGGATATGGCCGAACGGTATCCCCATGAATTTTCGGGCGGCCAACGTCAACGCATTTCCATTGCTCGGGCTTTGATCTTAAAACCTGAATTTATTGTTTTGGATGAACCCACCAGCGCCTTGGACGTTTCCGTTCAAGCGCAAATCGTGGACTTGTTGCGGGACCTGCAAATCAAATATGACCTAACCTATGTCTTTATCAGTCACGATTTAAAAGTCGTGCGCGCCTTGGCCCATGACGTGGTGGTGATGCAAAATGGACGTGTGGTTGAATGTGGCACGGCCAATGAAATATTCGACAACCCGCGCGAACCCTATACGCAAGCCTTGATGAATGCCGCCTTTAATTTAACGGCCGATGAAAGTGGAGTATTGGCATCTTGAATTTATTGTACATCAGCTCATCACCCGTGAAATCTTGGTTGAAAGCGGTGCATCGTTTTTTGCCCGACGCGGATTTATTTGTGTGGGGGCAAGACGATATCAAAGCGGGTGACGTTGATTATATTTTGGTCTGGAACCCACCCCACGGGTTGCTCAATACCTTTCCCAATGCCAAGGCCATTTTTAATTTAGGCGCGGGCGTTGATGCCTTGTTAGAAGATCAAAATTTGCCGCGACATATCCCCATCGTGCGGTTGGTGGACCCACAATTGAGCGCCGGAATGACCGAGCATGTGATGTATTGGGTGCTCCATTTCCAACGCCATATGCATCTTTATGGACGCCAAAAAGCCCAAGGAAAATGGCTGCAACACACACCGACGAACACCCAAAAACGCGCGGTTGGAATTTTGGGCCTGGGTGAATTGGGCCAAAACGCCGCTCACGCTTTGATGATGATGGGCTTCGAAGACATCGCCGGCTGGAGCCGTACGCGCAAAGAATTACCCGGTATTGAAAGCTTTGCGGGCGATGATGAATTGGACGATTTCCTGGCACGTACAGAAATATTGGTGTGTTTGTTGCCCAACACGACCGCCACCCAAGGCTTGTTAAATGCCAAGACTTTAGCGGTCTTGCCAAAAGGCGCTTTTGTCATCAATGCCGGCCGAGGCGATTTGATCCAAGACGACGATTTGATTGAGGCTTTAACATCAGGAGCCATTGAAGCCGCTGCCTTGGATGTGTTTCGGGTCGAACCCCTGCCCCAAGACCACGTTTTTTGGACGATGGATAATGTCTTTATCACGCCGCATGTGGCCTCACTCACGTATCCTTCAAGTGCGACCAAGCTGATCGCGGATGGTATCGACGCCATCGAAAACGGTGAGCTTCCGGACCATGTCGTGGATCTGGACAAGGGATACTAAGGCGTGTGTGATTTTGACGTCATCATAATTGGCGGCGGAGCCGCGGGGCTTATGTGTGCGGGAGAATCCCTCAAACGGGGGCGCAGCGTCTTGATCTTGGAACATGGCGACAAAGTCGGCGCAAAAATCCGCATATCCGGAGGGGGGCGAGCGAATTTTACCAACCTGCACACCAGCCCGGCCAATTTTCTGTCTGACAACCCTCGATTTTGTGTGTCCGCCCTAAAACGCTACAACCAACATGATTCTATAGCTTTGATTGACCGCTATGGCATTGCGTATCATGAACGCCGCCATGGGCAGTTGTTTTGCGATGGAAAGGCTCAACAAATCATCGACATGTTGTTAAACGAAGCCAAAGGGGTGACGGTGCAAACGCAGACCTCTGTCCAAGGGGTTCAAAAGTCAGGAGACATTTTTACGGTTGCAACGAACCGAGGCCCTAAAACGGCGCGCGCGGTCGTGATCGCCAGCGGCGGGCCATCTATTCCAAAAATGGGCGCCA
>JAESSV010000169.1 GCA_016763895.1 Magnetovibrio sp.
CCATTGAAAATTTAGATGGAGCGGCCATTGAAAGGACCCAAGCCTGTGGCAGCCACCCGATCAAGGGCTTGTTGGAAATCGCCAAACACAAAGGCCTTCAGGTCAAAACCCTTGATCTTCGCAATTCTGGTGATACCGCCGGCGACAAAAATCGTGTGGTCGGGTATGGGGCTTGGGGATTTTGGGAAAAAGATCTCAAGACAGACGCCCATACGGCGAACCAAGGCTTTGCCGAAAAAACCCGGGCCTTGCTCAAAGCCCATGGCGACCTTGTCTTGAGCCTGGCCAAGGGGTCGATCCAATACACACTTGAAAAAGGCGGGCCCGCACAGGTGAATTTGGCCAATCTGCCCTTGGATCTCGGCGGAAATGGGGCGTGTTTTGTCACTTTACGCAAAAACAACCAGTTGCGAGGCTGCATCGGAAGCCCCGAATCTTGGCGCCCGTTGGGCACCGACGTCGTCGCCAATGCCAATCGAGCCGCCTTTCACGACCCGCGCTTTGACCCCCTGACCAAAGAAGAAACTGCGGCCTTGGACATCCATATATCGGTATTGAGCCCCGCTGAAGTCTTTGAATTTGAAGATGAAGCCGACTTTATGGCCAGACTCAATGCGGGTATTGATGGCTTGGTGATTGAAGATAAAGGCTGTCGTGCTTTGTTTTTGCCTTCGGTTTGGGAACAATTGCCCGACCCGGTGCAATTTGTCGCTCATCTAAAAGACAAAGCCGGGTTGGCGCCAAACCATTGGTCCGATACCTTCAAGGCGTGGCGCTTTATTGCCGCAAGTGCCAACGCCGACTGGGATGATATTTCCCTTCCCTAGCAACTGCGGTTATAGTCTTTCATCTTCGGTACTAAAACCATTAATCACAAAGGCCTTTTTCATGACCGTCAATATTCCTTTATCTCTGTTGGATCAACTGCACACTCTTTCTATTGAGGCGGGGGATTTGATTATGAGCATTTATAAAACGGATTTCGACGTTCACACCAAGGGCGATAACAGCCCCGTTACCCAAGCCGACCAAATGGCCGAAGATCTGATCACCGCAGGTATTTTGAAAATTGCCGGGGACGCCTTCCCCATTGTTGGCGAAGAAGCCTTTAGTAACGGCAAAGCCCCAGTAATCACCGACAGCCCTTTTTGGTTGGTTGATCCCTTGGATGGCACCAAAGAATTTATTTCTAAAAATGGCGAATTCACCGTCAACATCGCCTTAATAGATTCAGGTCGTCCCGTGTTGGGCGTGGTTCATGCACCGGCCTTGAAACAAACTTATCTGGGCAGCCCTCACGGAGCCTTTGCCGATTTGGATGGCACCGGGCCAAGACCGATTTCATGCCGCGCCCACCCCGCCCAAGGCCTTACGGCTCTGGTCAGCCGCAACCACAAAACACCCGAAACAGAAACATTCTTAAAAGACTTCAACATTGCCGAAGAAATGAGTGCCGGAAGCTCGTTGAAGTTTTGCAATGTCGCACGCGGTGTTGCCGATCTTTACCCCCGATTGGGCCGCACCATGGAATGGGATACGGCCGCCGGACATGCGGTCGTTTTGGCGGCCGGTGGCAGCGTCACGAACATAGATGGCATCCCCCTTGGGTACGGAAAACCCGGTTTCGAAAACCCCCACTTTGTCGTTAAGGGCGTGCCGGATGCCAACACCTAACGATCTGCCTGAATTTAATAAGGTCAACACTGAAAGCTTAAATATCATCAAGGCTGCGAACATTATTCGCGCCGGGGGTTTGGTGTCTTTTCCCACGGAAACCGTCTATGGCATAGGCGCCGATGCCACCAACGACAAAGCCGTTGCCGCCATCTTTGGAACCAAGCAAAGGCCTCATTTTAACCCCTTAATTATTCACATTAAAAGCGTCTTCCATGCTTTTGATTTTGCTCAATTTAATCAGCTTGCCCTAGAATTAACATTAAAGCATTGGCCCGGTGCATTGACGTTGGTTTTAAAGCGTAAAAAGGATGCCAAATTGTCTTTTCTGGCGACCGCTGGATTGGATACCGTCGCCCTTCGTGTGCCCAATCACCCGGTGGCTCAAGCGATCTTAAATGCCGCGAACGTGCCCATTGCGGCCCCCAGCGCCAACAAATCTGGTTACATCAGCCCCACCCGGGCAGCCCATGTTGAAGAACAATTTTCGGGCAGCAAAAGCCTGAATTTGCTGGTTGATGGCGGCCCCTGTAAAGTGGGTTTGGAAAGCACCATTGTTGACATGTCTGGCGATACGCCGACCTTGCTCCGCCCCGGTGGATTGGCAACCCAAGACATCGAAGCCATCGTAGGCCCCCTCACCATCCACGCCAGCGAAAACATCATCGCACCGGGCCAGCTTAAAAGCCATTACGCCCCGTCCATTCCCTTGCGCATGAACGTGCTTCCCGGTGACTGTAAGCCCGACGAAACCTATCTGGGATTTGGGTCCAACATAACCAACACAAATGCCTTAAATCTTTCGCAATCTGGAAACTTTGCCGAAGCCGCAGCCAACCTGTTTTCGATGATGCGCCGCTTGGACAATCCAGAAAACAACGCCATCGCGGTCGCCCCCATTCCGGATCAAGACTTGGGCCTTGCCATCAACGACAGGCTTAGACGGGCCAGTGCTTAATAAACCAGTGCTTAATTGAACCAGTGCTTAAAGGATATCGCCATGAAAATCCAACACTGCCCCTCGCTGTTCTTCTTTGTATTTTTGATTTTAAGCCCGCCCGCCCACGCCAATCACGCGCAACCGGGAAACATGGAACTGACCGAAAAAGAATGTGGGGCGTGTCACTATTATTATTCGCCTAAGTTTATGCCCGCCTATTCGTGGAAGCTTATCGTCGACACCTTGAGCGACCACTTCGGCGACGATGCCAGCTTGGACGAGGCCTCGACCCAACGCATTTTGGCTTACCTCACCCAAGGCCGGTCCACCGTGCCCCCCGCGAACCTCAAGAAAATCCCCATCCACATCACCAACATGGTGTGGTGGAGACGCGCCCACGGCACCAAATTCATCGAAAAAGCCGCCCAAGACAAAATCACCCTATCCAACTGCGCCAACTGCCATGGACTATGGAAATTATCTCCGGTGGGCGGGGGTTTGATGTGATTTAGTCTAAGGGGTGAGGTGCACTTTAAAAGGAACCCAAGCCCCCTCATAAAGCCCCCTAACGAAGCCCTAAGTGGTGTGCTGGCGCAAACCATGGAGTATTTTCATATCCCCGAGGATGTGATCGCGATCTGCCTAGGCAAATCCACCTACGCTCGTACCGGCATAATCGTCAACGTAACACCGTTAGAACCCGGTTGGCACGGCCACGTAACATTGGAAATCAGCAACACCAACAGCCTTCCCGCCCGCGTACACGCGGGAGAGGGTATTTGCCAGTTTTTATTTTTCCGAGGTGACCGTCCAAAAACGACATATGCTGACCGTTCAGGAAAATACTTGGGACAAACTGAAGTAACGTTACCTCGCGTATAAAAGCATCTCACCCAAAACTTCCGACCGTTCTCTGGTGGCAAATCCTTGCGGTCCCGTGGTATGGTCCGGCGAAGTTTGATTTGGGGGTATAGACGTGAACGATACTGTTGAGAACAACGCGGGCTGGGAACCACCTTCTTCTTTGGAAGA
>JAESSV010000170.1 GCA_016763895.1 Magnetovibrio sp.
CGTCCAGCAATTCTTCAGGTCATCTCAGAATATAGTGCTCAGAATGAAGATAACATTGAGTATGACGAAGCTTTGGTTCTTGAAGAACAATTCCATGTTGCGTTTGGGGAAATCATTGCGGGCGTTGCGCATCACCTTTGGCCTTAGCCTTTCCCAAGACGAATGTGCGGCGTTAAGCGCGCCGTTTGTGTTGGATAAACTGTCCCTCACCAACCATGCTCAAACCATTTTTGACAACAACCAACGTCTGGCTTTGGCGTTGCAAGACGGTGTCAATCTTGAGCAGTCGTTTATGGACCAAATAATTCACCCGTGTTTAGGCCCGGACAAAGACAAGGCGTGGGCAAAATCGCCATTTGTAAACATTCGCTATCGATCGAAAGATCACAGTGATCGGGCGTTGTTGCGGGCTGTGCTTGAATACGAAGCCCAACAGCGCAAAATCAGTTTCGTGTCCGGCAGCAGTTTCGGTTTTCGCTCGCACCGCTTTGAAATGGGGTTTGTGCGGGGCGTGAAGTTTGATACCTTGCGCATCGCCATGGGGTCACGGGCTGGCCCCTCTATGGACGCCATTATAAAATTGCTGACCGAATTGGCAGCCTACAAAGATTTCAAAGCCCTCAAAAAAGCCTACCCCGTTATTGTCGCCTTGGTGCCCATTGATCGCTCCGCAGAAGAACATTAATCGCCCGATTTCAGGGCTTTCAAACCATATAAAAAGTCCAGGGCTTCGCGCGGGGTCATTTCGTCGGGCAGTACGGCCATGACGGCGTCTTCGACTTCGGATGGTTGGCGGGGGCCTGTGTTGGTTTGTCCCAAAGCGGGAGCATGGGAAAACAGCGGTAAATCATTCGCCAACTTGGTGACCGTCGACGATTGCTCATCGGCTTCCAATGATTTTAAAATGGTTTCGGCGCGTTGCACCACCACGTCCGGAAGCCCGGCCAACTTACCCACGTGAATGCCATAAGATCGCTCAGCGGCGCCGATGCCGACTTCGTGCAAAAACACCACTTGTTCTTTCCATTCCTTGACCTTCATGGCGTGGCTGGTGAGACCCTTAAGCTTGGCATTCAAGGCATTGAGTTCATGGTAATGGGTGGCAAACAAAGCCCGACACGCGTTGATTTCGTGCAAATGTTCAACCACGGCCCACGCGATGGACAAGCCGTCATAGGTGGATGTTCCCCGGCCAATTTCGTCTAAAATCACCAACGCGCGCTGGCCCGCTTGATTTAAAATAGCTGCGGTTTCGACCATCTCAACCATGAACGTTGAACGCCCACGGGCCAAATCATCAGCGGCTCCGACACGGGAAAATAAACGATCGATGACGCCAATGCGGGCTTTGGCGGCGGGCACGAAACTGCCCATTTGTGCCAACACACATATCAATGCATTTTGGCGCAAGAATGTTGATTTACCCGCCATGTTGGGGCCGGTTAGCAACCATAATCGCCCAAGGTCATCATTTTGCACACAGTCATTGGCGACGAACTTTTCACCTGCGTTGGCGTGAAGAGCGGCTTCGACGACCGGGTGACGGCCCCCGAAAATTTCGAAATCATAACTGTCGTCCACCACCGGGCGAACAAAGCGGTTTTCAAGAGCCAGTTGCGCCAGGCTGGACGCGACGTCCAATTCGGCCAAGGCCAAAGCGGTGCTGGCGATGGCGTCCCCATGGCTGACCACTTGGCTGACGAGGGTGTCAAAAACGGAAAGTTCCAAGGCAATGGCGCCATCGGCGGCACGGGCAATTTTACTTTCAAGTTCGCTGAGTTCCACGGTGGAAAAGCGCACCGCACCTTTCATGGTTTGACGGTGAATATAAGGGCTTTCTGGGGCCATTAAGACATCGCCATGGCGGCTGGGCACTTCGATGAAATATCCCAAAACGTTGTTGTGTTTGACTTTAAGAGACGAAATTTTCGTGTGCTCTTGATAGCCCGTTTGCAATCCCGCAATCAACCGCCGGCTTTCATCACGCAAGGATCGCAATTCATCCAAATCCGGGCGATAGCCAGCGCGGACAAATCCACCATCCCTGGCCAACAAGGGTAAGTCTTGGCCCAAAGCGGCGTCAAGCTCACGAACCAGTTCACCGTGCGATCCCAGATTTTCAAGGCTTGTTTCAATGCCCCGGGAACGGTCCACGCCGTCGAACAAATTGCGGGCCTCGGCACTCATGTAAAGCCCCACCTGAACGGCGGCTAGATCTCTGGGTCCGCCGCGACCAAGGGTGAGCCGGGTGAGGGCGCGTTCCAAATCGGGGCATCTTGAAAACAAGGTGCGCAAATCATCCTTGAGCCGAGCGTTTTCCACAAACATCTGAACATCACAAAAGCGCCGATCAATTTCGGCCACATCGGTTAAGGGGGCCGCCAAGCGCCCGGTCAACAAGCGCGCCCCGGTTCCCGTGACGGTTTTGTCGACACACTTAACAACGATCCCTTGCGGGTGCCCGATAAGGTTTGGGACAGTTCCAGATTGCGCCGGGTGGCGGCGTCAATTTCCATCACGCCGCCACAGGCTATGTGTTCGGGGTGGCTGAGGCGCGGCAGTTTGCCTTTTTGCGTAAGTTCAATGTAATCAATCAAAGCCCCCGCCGCCGCCACTTCGGCCCGCCCAAATTCGCCAAAGGATTCTAATGTTTTGACGCCAAACATGGTTTCCAATCGTTTGGCCCCATTGGTGCTGTCGAAACGGGCCGCGGGCAGGGGGGTCAGCACACTTTGCCAATCGGCCAAAACAAATTTAAGACTTTCCCGCCCCAACACACTATCCGCCCCCAACAATTCGCCGGGGTTCAGCCGCGCCAGTTGCGTGTTTAAGTTTTCAGCACTTGAGCTTTGGGTGAAAAATTGCCCGGTTGAAACGTCAATCCAGGCCAAACCAAGCGTGCCTTCGGCTTCGGCGAGGGCCGCTAAAAAGTTATTGGAACGGGCGTCTAACAATGCGTCTTCGGTGATGGTGCCGGGCGTTACCACGCGCACCACTTCGCGGCGCACCACGGATTTCGGGCCGCGCTTTTTGGCCTCAGCCGGGTTTTCCATTTGTTCGCACACGGCGACGCGAAAACCTTTGCGGATGAGTTTGGATAAATACTGGTCGTGGCTGTGGCACGGCACACCGCACATGGGAATGTCTTCGCCGTTGTGCTTGCCCCGTTTGGTGAGGGTGATGTCAAGAGCGCGCGCCGCTTTCACCGCATCGTCAAAAAACAACTCATAAAAATCCCCCATGCGATAAAATAAAATACAATCGGGGTGTTGCTCCTTGATGGCCAAAAATTGCACCATCATGGGCGTTACGCCATCGCCTTTGGCGGGCTTTGGCGGCGGTGTGGTCTTGGTCTGTGCGCGGTCAGCGTTTGCATCTAAATTCATAGAACGCACAATAACCGTCATTAGCAATTTGCGAAAGCCCAATTGCCTGTTACCATTTATATATAAAATACAAAGATGGGAGAATCATCATGACCGATGCCACACATACAACCCATGAAGTCGTTGGCTTGTTTCAAGATCGTTTGGATTTTGAGGCGGCTGTACATCACTTGTTGAGCGAAGCTGGATTTGGCTCAACGGACCTTTCGGTTCTCGACAGTCATGAAAGTCTTGAGGCCGCAGGCAAACCCGGACAACCCTGGAAAGACGTCTTGACGGCCTTGGTGGGTGAAGTTAAATACGAAGGCCCATTGGTGGCTTCGGGCGCGATTCTTCTGGCCGGTGGACCGACCGCCGCCGTTTTGGCCAGCATCATTGGCGCCGCCACGGCGGGTGTGGTGGTCAAGGATATTTTAGACGAAGTCACCGCCAGCCCGCATACGGAAAACTTTGCCAATGCCTTGGTGGCGGGCGGCGTTATTTTGTGGGTTTTGTGTGAAACGGAATCTCAAGAACATACAGCCAGCAAAATACTTGATACATTTAAAGCAACAAACGTTCATGTTCACGAACGAAAATTTTAATTCCTCCCCAGAAAGTAAATTGTAAATTATGTCAGATACTGCAAAAGATAAACGATCCGCCCTCGATAAAGAAGCTTTGTTGATGCACGCTCAGGGGCGACCGGGAAAAGTTGAAATCCGGGCCACCAAACCGCTCACCACGCAACATGATTTATCTTTGGCCTACTGTCCGGGCGTCGCGGCGCCGTGTTTGGAAATCGAACGCGATCCGCAATTGGCCTATGACTACACGGCCAAGGGCAACATCGTCGCCGTGATTACAAATGGCACGGCGGTTTTGGGGTTGGGCAATTTGGGCGCACAAGCTTCAAAGCCCGTGATGGAAGGCAAGGCGGTTTTGTTCAAACGTTTTGCCGATATTGACGGCATTGATTTGGAAGTCGACACCACCGATGTCGAAGAATTCATCAATTCTGTGCGGTACTTAGGCCCCAGCTTTGGCGGTATTAATCTTGAAGACATTCGGGCGCCGGAATGTTTTATCATTGAGCAACGCTTGCGTGAATTGATGGATATTCCGGTTTTTCATGATGATCAACACGGCACCGCCATCATCACGGCGGCGGGTTTGATCAATGCGTGTGAACTGACCGGGCGACGTATGGAAGACATTAAAATTGTCGTGAACGGCGCCGGAGCCGCGGCCATTGCCTGTATCGAGCTGACCCAATGTTTGGGCGTGCGGGCCGCCAATACCATCATGTGCGATTCCAAGGGGGTCATTTATCAAGGCCGCGAAGAAGGCATGAACCAGTGGAAAGCCGCCCACGCCAGCGCCACCAAAGCCCGCACCCTTGCGGACGCCCTGGTGGGCGCCGATGTCTTTTTAGGCCTTTCGGTGCAAGGGGCGTTAAGTTCGAAAATGGTGGAAACCATGGCGCCGAAACCGATTATTTTTGCCATGGCGAACCCGGACCCGGAAATTTTACCCGAAGACGCCAAAGCCGTTCGTCCCGATGCGATTATTGCCACGGGCCGTTCGGATTATCCCAATCAAATCAACAATGTGTTGGGCTTTCCCTATATTTTCAGGGGGGCTTTGGACGTGCGTGCAACGACCATTAACGAAGACATGAAAGCGGCGGCGCATGCGATTGCCGCACTTGCCCGCGAAGACGTTCCCGATGAAGTGGACATGGCCTATTCCGGCAAGCATCTTCAATATGGGTCGGAATACATCATTCCCGCCCCCTTTGATCCCCGCCTGATCACGCGGGTGCCGATTGCGGTGGCCAAGGCGGCGATGGATTCAGGCGTTGCTCAGCGCCCCATTATCGATATGGAAGCCTATAAAAATGAACTGACGGCGCGCTTGGACCCAACCGCGCCCTGTTTGCAAGCCATTTTCCAAGAAACCCAGGCCAATCCCAAACGGGTGGTGTTTGCCGAAGGCGAAGACGGAAAATCCATTCGCGCCGCTCAGGCTTTTTTCAACGCCGGTTATGGAACCCCGATTTTGGTTGGTCGAGAAAGCCTCATCACGGCCAAAATGAAAGAACTGGGTCTGCCCAATTTAGACGGTGTTGAAATTATAAATGCGGCGATTTCAAAAAATACGGATCTGTATACGGACGTGTTGTACGAACGTCAGCAACGCCAAGGCTTGTTGTTTCGCGATTGCCAGCGTTTGGTCAATCAAAACCGCAACATTTTTGGCGCGTCCATGGTGGTGCAAGGCGATGCGGATGCGATGATCACCGGATTAACCCGCAATTATCATGTGGCGTTGCGCGACATTACCCGAGTGATCGATCCGGCGGATCATCAAAGTGTGGTGGGTATGACGCTTTTGGTGGTGCAAGGGCGCACGGTATTTTTGGCCGATACTTCGGTCAACGTGATGCCCGACGCGCGTCAATTGGCGGACACCGCGCAACAAGTGGCCCGCAAGGTGCGCGCTTTGGGTCAAGAACCCCGCGTTGCAATGTTGTCCTTTGCTAATTTTGGCAATCCCATGCCCAAACGGACCAAAGACGTGCGCGATGCCATTGAACTTTTGGACGATATGCAGGTGACGTTTGAATATGAAGGGGAAATGAATGCGGATGTCGCGCTTGATTTTGACCTACAGAAACGCATTTTCCCGTTTACAAGGCTAACGGGTCCGGCCAACATTTTGATTATGCCGGGCCTTAATCCCGCCAGTATTTCTTCGGGGCTTATGCAACAATTGGGCGGCGGCACGGTGATTGGCCCATTGCTTTTGGGGCTTTCTAAATCCGCGCAAATCGCACCGCTCGGCGCAACGGTTTCTGACCTTGTGAACCTGGCGGCGTTGGCGGCGCATGACACCATTTAAATGCGTTGGGTTTTAGGGGGTTGGGTTTTGCGGATGTTTTTTGATTGCCGAGCGGCGATCGAGTTGGCATAGTCTTGTTATAAAAGTGACATTTATAAGTCTAGACGTGTTTGCGTCGAAAACATGAGCTGTTTTTGAGGAAACGACCTGATGAGCACTGAGCCAAAGCTTCACCCCCCCAAAGCCAAAACGACCCTTGATAAAGATTTGAAAAAAATTGCCATGGTCGAAGCAGCGGCCCAAGCCCAGGGTCAAGTGATTGCCCGCATGGGCTTGGCGCTGTTGTTTTTGGTGGCGGTGTGGATCGTGACATCCATGCAATCGGGGGCTGGATTCACACCGTTTGTGGTTGCGGCTGCGGTTATTGGCGGTTACATGGCCATGAATATTGGCGCCAACGATGTGGCGAACAATGTTGGCCCGGCGGTGGGGTCCAAAGCTTTAACGCTTGCCGGAGCAATTTTTATTGCCGCTATTTTTGAATCCGGGGGGGCTTTGTTGGCGGGTGGAGACGTGATTTCCACCATTAAAAAAGGCATCATTGACCCCGGCATGATGGCGGATTCTGGGACCTTTATGATGGTCATGCTGGCGGCTTTGCTGGCGGCGGCTTTGTGGTTGAATTTGGCGACGTTCTTTGGTGCACCTGTGTCGACGACCCACTCGATTGTGGGCGGCGTTATGGGGGCCGGCATTGCGGCAACGGGTTTCGATGTGGTGAATTGGCCCACCATGGGTAAAATTGCCGCAAGCTGGGTGATCTCCCCAGTGTTGGGTGGCCTGATTGCGGCGTTGTTTTTGTTTATAATCAAACGCAATGTTTTATTTCA
>JAESSV010000171.1 GCA_016763895.1 Magnetovibrio sp.
GCCGTAATTATTGCCGCAGGTGTGGGGGCTTTTGGCCCCAATCGCCCGCCAATGGACGGCATCCAGGATTTTGAAGGTATGGGCGCGGGTGTTGGCGTGAACTATTTGGTCAAACGCCGCGAAGATTATCGGGATAAAAAAGTCGTGATTGCCGGCGGTGGAGATTCCGCTGTGGATTGGGCAATTTCGCTTTCTGAACTGGCGGCGAGTGTTCACGTGGTGCACCGTCGTCCAAAATTCAGGGCGGCTCCGCAAAGTGTGGAACGTTTAAAAGAATTGGTGGCAGCGAAAAAAGTCGAATTGGTGGTGCCTTATCAATTGTCCGGCATCGAAGGCAGCGATCATAAACTTGAAGCCATTACGGTGTCCAATTTAGACGGCGAATCCCGCACCTTGGAAGCGGATGTTTTGTTGCCATTTTTTGGCTTGTCGCAAAACATTGGGCCGATTGGTGATTGGGGCTTGGGCATCGAGCACAATCATATATTGGTGGATCCGGGAACCATGAATGCAGGATTGCCTGGAATTTTTGGGGCGGGTGATATCATCACCTATCCCGGCAAATTAAAATTAATCTTGATGGGGTTTTCCGAAGCCTCACAAGCGGCTCACGGCGCGCGCGCGTATGTCCACCCAGAAGAAGCCTATCACTTTGAACATTCCACATCTGGTGGGGCACCTGGGGGCGGAGCTTCAGGGACCTCTGCATAACATGACGATACGGCGGGGAATTTGGGGTGGGATCATGTGTGGGCTTACGCTCTTTACAAACCCGCTGGCTGGTCAGGCTCAAATGTCTCAGGCGTCTCAGGTGTCTCAGGCATCTCAGGCCATAACCACATCGGGTGTTTTGCAAGAAACCTTAAAGACTTGTTTTTCTTGTCACGGCGAAAATGGCATCAGCTCGATGCCGTCTCATCCATCCATCGCCGGGCAAAAGGGCGATTATATTGCCAAGAAATTGACGGCATTTAAAATGGCCGGCAAAACCCATGATGCCAATCTAGAAAATGATATCGATGATTCGGTTTCAAACAAAGGCACCCGCCAAGGTCGATTGCGCGCCGACCCCGTTATGGAACACATGATCAAAGGCTTGGATTCAGTCTTGATCGTTCGCGTTGCCGAAACCGTTTCAAAATTAGCCTGTCGCAAAGAAACAAATAGGCCAAAATCGAGGCTGTATCCTGCGCCAAGGTCGGTGGTTGAATGCATCGCATGCCATGGTTCTAAAGGACTTGGAAAACGCACCGATACGCCTGTTTTGGCGGGCCAACAACGGTCTTATTTGCGCCGCCAATTGTTGTTGATCCGAGAAACGGCTTGGGGGGCTTTGCCGCGTGAAGGTGAATCTGCGCGTGCCCACCCCATCATGGAACGCCAAGTGGCCCGGTTAAAAATTCAAGACGTCGACGTTTTGGCAAAATATTATTCCAGCCTTGATTGTCGTGGGGGACTCTCTAAAAAGTAGAAATAATATATGATTTATACAAGATATAAGTTATCATGAATTTCGTAAGCAGATCATTCTGAGAGTCTTGATTATGAATGGTATCAGAAAATTGTTGGGCGCGCGGGTTCATGTTCTTGAACACATTGCCGAAAATGGCGACATAGAAACCACGCTGAAAATTTTGTGCGAAGAAACCGAAGCCCTGAATGTAGGGATGCGGTGCAGCGTCTTATATTACAATCAATCTAACAATACGCTTCATCATGCGGCGGCCCCAAGCCTCCCCGATTTTTACACCCAGGCCGTTGACGGGGTGGGTGCGGGCATCGGTATAGGATCGTGTGGCGAAGCCGCCTATAGCGGAAAACGCGTCATCATCGAAGATGTGTTTTCGCACCCCAATTGGGTCTCGTTTATTGAAATGGCTCGCCAAGTTGGTTTTCGGTCGTGTTGGTCACAGCCCATTTTGTCCAAAGAAAGGGGCGTGTTGGGCACCTTTGCCATGTATTATGATGAAGTGCATTGCCCAAACACAGAAGAATTACAACTCATTCAGGCCCAAGCCCAACTGGCCAGCTTGGCCATAGAACACAAACAGGCTGGATCACTTTTGATACAAGCCAAAGAAGAAGCCGAACAGGCCAACAAGGCCAAGTCAGAATTTCTCGCCAACATGAGCCACGAACTGCGGACTCCTTTGAATGCGATTTTAGGGTTTGCGGAAATTTGGCAATTGAATGCACGTCAACCGTTGACCGAGGAACAAAACCGCGCGGTCAATCATATTCAAAATGGGGGCGTGCACCTTTTGGCCTTGGTCGAAGATATTTTGGATCTTGAAAAAATTGAATCCACGGGCCCTCATCTGGTTATGAAAGACGTTGCAACGGATGACCTGATTGAAGATTGTTTGCACATGGGTGAGGCTTTGACCAAGAATAAAAAGATCACCTTAAGCATCGCTGAAAATGTTCAGGCAACTCTGTGGGCGGACAGCACCCGGCTCAAGCAAGTCTTGCTGAATTTAATTTCCAATGCCGTTAAATACAATCGAAACGGCGGCACCATTACGGTGGCGTGCCGAAAAGGTTCAGACGATAAACAGCTCATTTCAATCGCCGATACCGGCGTGGGGATTGCGGCGGGAAAACAAGATAAATTGTTCAGACCGTTTGCTTGTTTGGGACAAGGAAATTCGACGATTAAAGGCACCGGAATCGGTTTGTCGATTGCCAAACAACTGACCGAAGCCATGGGCGGGTCCTTTGGTTTTGAAAGCACAGAAGGTGAGGGCTCGACGTTTTGGGTTAAAATCCCCTTGAGCCATTCTCAAGACCTTAGAGCAAACACGGCCTAGTGATCCAAAAACTATAAACCGCGCGCGGTTCAATCAATCCACATAACCTGAAAACAGGTCGGGTTGGGACGATTTTCGTCCGCTGGCCTCGGTGGGCAATCGACAGGTCACCGTGGTGCCATGACCGGGGCGGGTGGTGAGTTCGACCACGCCGTTGTGCAATTCTATAAAGCGCGCAATCAAGCCCAGACCCGCTGGGACTTCATCTTCATCCAGTCCCGGTCCGCCGTCGGTGACGGAAAACACCATATCAATGCTTTCCCGCCGCGCCGTAAGCAACACGTTTCCTTTGGGGGGCGTGTGGGCAACGGCATTGGACAGCAAATTAAACAAAACCTGTTTAAGCCGTTTTTCATCGGCAACAACCCAACCAATATCAGCCGGAGAATCAAATTCAATATCAATATTTTTGCGTCGAGCCCGTTCGCGCACCAAATTCATGGCCGTAAGCAACAAAGAATTAACGTCCACCGTGTCCAATTCCAAGGTCAACAAGCCCGCTTCGACCGAGGCCAAATCCAACATGTTATCGATGATGCCGATCAGTTCTTCTGCACTTTCATGGATGCCGCGGCTGTATTCTTGTTGACGGGAGCTGAGCTCGCCAAAATAATTATCGGAAAGCATAGAGGCAAAGCCGACGATGGCATTCAACGGGGTGCGAATTTCATGGCTGACACTGGTCATAAATTCTGATTTCAAAACGTTGGCTTCGGCCATGGCGTGGGTGCGTTCCAACAGCGCATTTTCAACCCGAGCACTGTCGCTAACGTCAAGGTAACTGAGCAACACCGCGCCGTCCGGCAAGGGAACTTTGGTGTATTCTAAAACTTGTCCATCCGTTAAATCAAGACGACCACGGCCGGGATCGCGGCTCATAAGCTTGGCCACCAAACGGTCCTTGTCGAGCGGCTTTGTGCCTTCGTCGCGTAAAATCATGGGCAAGATATGCGCGACAAATCCAGACATATGTAAGGCATTTCCGCCACCGTCTTCGGGCAGCTTCCAGATGCGAGCAAAGGCCGGGTTTTTCAGCTTCATGCGCCCATCGGCGCCAAAGACACAAACGCCTTCGTGCAAATTGTCGAGGGTTTCTCGTTGGACCGCACCCAAAGTGTTGTAATTGCGTTCAAGCTTCAAATGATCCGTAACGTCTTCATAGGCAAACACCAACCCCCCCATGGGGTGCGGGGTGGTGACCGCGCGCAACATGGTTCCATCGGGCAAGTGCAACATGCTTTCGGTGGGGCTTTTTAGATTTCCAAACAACGCGGTTTGTTCTTTTTTAAAGGTTCGGAAATCGGTGACTTCGGGAAGCGCGCGTTGTTCGCGCAACCGATCCAAGACATCGCCAAACACGGGGTGCTCACCCAACCAAGATGCATCAAGTTTCCACAGGCTGGCATACGTCGAGTTGTTAAATGAAAGCCGTTGGTTTTCGTCAAAGATGGCAATGGCCGTGGCCAAGGTTTCCATGACCTGGTTTTGAGCCGAAATGTGGCGGGTGAAATTGCTTTCCGCTTCTTCCGTATGGGTCAGGTCTTGGGCAATGCCCAACGTTCCCCCGCCGGGCAATGGCGTTTCGGTGATGTCCAACATGCGCGGCGTTCCGTCGGCGGCGGTCAGAATGTGCCGTTCAAGAATGGCGACGCCTTCTTCTTGAGCGCGTTTGGATTGTTCCAGGCCGATGTCGGGGCCTGTCATGCCTTGGGCGGCCAGGTTAAGGGCCTGAATGCCAAGCTTTCCGCCCCGCAACCAAGCGGGTATGGGCATGGCTTCGATGATGTCGCGGGCCGAAATGCGGGCCCCTTCGGCGGGCGGGGCCAGATCCGATACGTCTCGCATCCACAACACATCTGCCAAGGCCTCGTCCAACACATTGTGGGTGTCGGCGTTTACACCAGCCCGCACCCCCACCACCAACAAACGGCGTTTGCCGTCTTCGGTCGTGACCACGCATTCAAATGGCGTGCCTTCTTTGCGCAAATTATGGGAATGGCTCATGATCATTTTGGCATCGATGCCAGAAAAACATTCCATCACCGACCGAAAAGACGAACGCACCCCATCGCGCAACCCTAACAACACGGCCAAACGCCGCGAACAGGCTTCGGAATTGTTGGCAACCACCCATAAAAACAAACCATCCGGCGCGGTGGCCAGGATTTCATGGCTGATTTCGGCATCTGAAGTCAAACGTTTGTGCGCGTCTCGAAGCCGGTTGATCTCGGCCCGTTGTTTCAAGGATATCACCACCAAAACAAGGGCCGCACACGCCATCAACAACGCCAACAAAGGCGCCGCATTCAACAACACGGAAGATTGATCAAGTCCGTCCATAACGTGTGGTGTATTTCCCCCAAAAAAAGCGACGATTCGTACCGTCTTGGGATGTTAAGCCGAGGGACGCTTGGGAGCAAACAAAAAGGGCGATCCGAAGACCGCCCTTTTGTGTATTTTTGGTGGATCAAGAAAACCTAGTAACGATACGCATCTGGCTTGAACGGGCCTGCGACCGGAACGCCGATGTAATCGGCTTGTTCTTGGGACAAGATGGTTAACGTTGCGCCCAATTTATCCAGGTGCAAACGCGCTACTTTTTCGTCCAAATGCTTGGGCAAAACGTAAACATCGTTTTTGTATTTGCCGTCGGCATTGTTTTTGTACAGCTCAATTTGGGCCAATACTTGGTTGGTAAAGCTTGCGGACATCACAAAGCTTGGGTGGCCGGTGGCACAGCCCAAATTCACCAAACGTCCTTCGGCCAACATGATCACGCGGTGTCCGTCCGGGAATGTGATTTCGTCCACTTGAGGCTTGATGTTGTTCCAAGTGTAGTTGCGCAAAGCGGCGATTTGGATTTCGTTATCAAAGTGACCAATGTTGCACACGATGGCGCGATCTTTCATGCCGTCCATCATTTCGGCGGTCAAGATGTTGAAGTTACCGGTTGTGGTGACATAGATGTCGCCTTCCGGCAAAGCTTGTTCAACGGTAACGACTTCAAAACCTTCCATGCACGCTTGCAACGCACAGATGGGATCGATTTCGGTGACCAAAACGCGGCAACCCGATGAACGCAGGCTTTCCGCAGAGCCTTTGCCCACATCGCCATATCCACAAACCACGGCAACTTTACCGGCCATCATCACGTCGGTGGCGCGGCGGATGCCGTCGACCAAACTTTCGCGGCAACCGTATTTGTTGTCGAATTTGGATTTTGTCACGGAATCGTTGACGTTGATGGCGGGGAACAAAAGCGTTCCTTCTTTGGCCATGTCGATCAAACGGTGCACGCCGGTGGTGGTTTCTTCGGTGACGCCCATGATTTCAGCAGAAGCCTTAGAGTACCAAGCCGGATCGATCGCCAAGTGCTCTTTGATCGCCGCGAACATGATGGTTTCTTCTTCGGAACCCGGATTGTCGAGCACGGAAATATCTTTTTCCGCATCGCGGCCCAAGTGCAAGAGCACCGTAGCGTCGCCGCCATCGTCCAAAATCATGTTGGCAACACGACCGTCAGGCCAGTTGAACAAACGGTGGGTAAAGGCCCAGTATTCTTCCAAAGTTTCGCCTTTGTGAGCAAAAACAGGAGTGCCATTGTCGGCAATAGCCGCCGCCGCGTGATCTTGGGTCGAGAAAATGTTGCAAGACACCCAACGCACTTCCGCACCAAGGGCTTCCAGCGTTTCAATCAACACAGCCGTTTGCACGGTCATGTGAAGGGATCCGGCAATGCGCGCACCTTTTAAAGGTTGTTCATCTTTGTATTCATCACGAATAGAAATCAAACCGGGCATTTCGGTGTTGGAAAGATCAATATCTTTGTGGCCCCACTCGGCAAGGCTGATATCGGCTACTGCATAATCTTGGGCGTCACTCATGGACGATCTCCTGAAGCAATGTTGGGGGAAATTAAAACTTAAACGAGGGTGTACCAGCCAACGCCCCAAGGATCAAGGGAAAGAAGGCCATTTAGAGCCGGAGATACAGAAAAACGATCCCCCGTTTATTCGTCAAGAGCACGGTTTAAGGACCGGCCGTCATAGCTGTGTGCAAATGAGTGATTCAGAAGGGGTTGCTTTAAAGTGTATATTGTATATAAGACATTATCTTAGATTGCAGTTCAAATGGGGGGTTGATGTGAAAAAATTACCGTTACCGATTCAGGCAGGAGAGCTGGCAAGGCTTATTCCTGTTGTAAAAGATACCTGTTTGGAAGACCGCGCATCGTCAATATTATTGGCAATCTTTCGGGCTGTTCCGGCGTTCAGTGCGGTCATGCTCAAAAGCATCGGACAGCGTGTGGGGGCTCAGTCAAAAATTAGCTGTTACACGCAGATTGTGCTCGCTGATCCACCTGATGGGAAATTGCGTCCGGATGGTCTCATTCGTATCGAACGGGGGGGAAAGGTTTGGACGGCCTTGGTCGAAGCTAAAATAGGCAATGCAGCTTTAGATAAAGACCAGATTCTCGCGTATATTGATCTTGCTAAAAGCAATGGAATTGATGCGCTTATTACGGTTTCAAATGATTTTGCAACCTTGCCAACATTCCACCCAATTGCCTTTGGAAAGCGTGAACAAAAGGGCATTGAGTTGTTTCATTGGTCTTGGTTGCATGCCGTTACGCAAGGCACCTTGATCCAACAAAGTGATGAGCTCCAAGATGATAATCAGAAATTTATTTTAGATGAATTTTTGCGTTATTTTGAACATGATTCTGTTGGCATAAAAGGTTTCCATCAAATGAATGCGGAATGGAAGCAGGTGATTCAGGATGTTTTGAATGGGGCCCCATTGAAAAAGACTGCGCCAGAAATTGAGCATACGATTAATGCATGGCATCAAGAAAGTCGTGATTTGTGCATGATTATGAGCCGGGCGCTGGGAGTATCCGTTAAAGAGCAGTTGGCGAGGCACCATGTCAAGAATCCAGAGCAACGGTGCAAGGATGATGCCGAACATCTGGTCGATATACATGAACTTTTATGTACACTTGATATTCCCGATAGCGCGGATGTTATAAAAATTAAAGTTGATCTTCAGCGCCGGTCAATTTGTTGTTCCATGAGACTTGAGGCGCCGCAAAACACAAAGACAAATAAACCACAAATCACGTGGTTATTAAAACAGTTGTCCGAGGCTTCAGATCAAAACATTCATGTTCGGGCCTGGCATAAAAAGGCCCAAACCCCAACGCAAGCGAACTTAGCAGAGGTGAGAAAATGTCCTCAATGTTTGGTTTCTGAGGGAAAAAGAAAAGTTTTATTTTCACGGTTTGAAGTCTCTATGGTGCATGACTTGGCGGGTAAATTTTCGGGATCTAAATTGTTTATTAAGTCGCTTGAAGAATTCGTTCCCTATTTTTATGAACAAGTCGGTCAACATGTTCAGGCCTGGGTGGCTCCGCCGCCGAAAGCGCAAACCAAAGACGTTTTTGAAGATGTCGCGAAGATTGCTTAGGGGCGCCTAAAGTTAATTATTAGGCTCACAAAGGGGCAGGGTGATGGTGAAGGTTGAACCTTCGCCTTTGATGCTGGTGGCAGAAATTGTGCCGTTGTTGCGTTGGATAAGTTCGGCGCACAAAAGCAGCCCCAATCCGGTTCCGGCTTCGCCGTCGGTGCCCCGTGTGCTGACATTTCCCGACATTTTAAACAGTTTGGCGGTATTTTCTTCGTCCATGCCAACCCCGGTGTCTTGCACGCTGATTTTGGCGTTGTTGGCGTCTTTTACGGTGTCATAGATGACCTTGATGGTGCCACCACGGGTGGTGAATTTAATGGCATTATTCACCAGATTTCGGATCACCGTATCGATCATAATGGGGTCAGCATAAACGATTGGGGCGGGCCCGGATTCTTGCAAAACAATATCCTTTTCCTCAGCAACCGGGCCTAACACGCAATAGGATTTTTCGGTTGCATCGGACATGGGAAAGTGGGACGGCGTAACCGAGACCCGGTTCATTTGCAAACGCGCCCATTCCAACAAATTTTCCAGCAGGGCAAAAATATTGCTGCTGCTGTCGTGAATGTGGTTGGCGAAGACCTTGATTTTTTCCGGTGGTAATGTTTCTGCGCCATCTTTGAGCAGCCTGGAAAAACCAATCAAACCCGTAAAGGGGCTGCGCAGGTCATGGGCAATGATGGAAAAAAACTTGTTCTTTTCTTGATTAATTTTTTCCAACTCTTCTTTGGCGAGGGCAAAGTTTTCCATGAGTTCAATATATTCCGCTCCCAAAGCTTCTGCGCGTTCGCGTTCGTCTTGCAAAGTCCGCATTTCCATCATCAAACGATCATTGGATTTGCGCAGGGTTTCTTCGGTGCGGCGCAGGTCAACGGTTAAGTTAACCAGATTGCGCAGCATGGAATTTGATGCCCCTTCTTTGGTGAGGGCGATATAACCACCGGCCTGAAGGATGGGGGCTTCGACTTTTACGTCGGGTTTGGCAAGCAACACAATGATGGGAATGCGAATGCCCGCTTCCTTTGCGCCTTCGCAAATTTCCAGGGCCAAGGCCGGGTTTTGGGGATCATTTTCAACAACGCACAACTGAAATCCACCGACCACAAGGCCATGAAGAGCCTCGTCCACATCAAAGACATGGCTGATTTCAGCTTCGCGGGAGGCGTCATGAAAAGGCTTAAGCAGCGTATTTTTAATTGCGTTGTCGCCGCCAACCAAAAGAATTTTGGCTGAAACCATTGTACTTGTTAATCCTCTCCCTAAATACGATGTTAAGAGATAGTACGTGCGCAAAGGTTTTATTGCTACACTAAAGATAATAATTAAACTGATGGTAATACATGAGTTTTTAGGAGTATTTGAGAATGCCGATGGAAAATGATGCCCTACACCACAAAACAAAAATGGAAAAAAAGAAAGCCGCCCGCGACAAAATTATGGCCGCTAAAACCGAAACGCGTGGCTTGGTCATTGTCCACACGGGCAAAGGCAAAGGCAAGTCTACGGCCGCGTGGGGGTTAGCTGTGCGGGCTTTGGGTCATGGTCAGCGTGTTGGCATTGTCCAATTCGTCAAAGGCAAATGGGAAACCGGAGAACGCACGATTTTTGAAGCCTTTCCCGACCAGTGCGTGATTGAATCCTATGGCGAAGGCTTCAGTTGGGAATCTCAAGATTTAGAACGCGACCGTGCCGCGGCCTCAAAAGCTTTTGATGCCGCCTTGAAACTGATGAACGATGACAGCATTTCTTTGGTGATCATGGACGAAATCAACATTGCCTTGCGCTATGGTCAATTGGATGTTGAAGATGTGGTTCGCCGTTTGGCTGAAAAACGTAAAGACTTGCACGTCGTCTTGACCGGGCGCAATGCCTTAAAAGAAATTATCGAAGTCGCCGATTTGGTGACGGAAATGACCTTGATCAAACATCCTTTTCGGTCCGGGGTAAAAGCTCAGGTGGGCATCGAATTTTAAGCCGGGTTATGCTAGGCTTCGATACGATTTGGGCTTGATTCGGAGAATGTAGCGATGCGTGCACGGTTTGTAATACTTCTTTTTGCGGCGTTTGTGGTGTCCGGTTGTGGCTCGGTCCAACCGATGAGCGCCGAACAACGCGCGGCTCAGGTTCTCACTTCTGCACGCTATGCCTATGACAATTTAAAAAAATCACCCGACCCCATTATGGACAATTTCCGCGCGCTGTTGCCCAAAGCCCAAGGCATTGTGATCCTGCCGGGCCTTCTTAAGGGCGGCTTTATCGTCGCAGCCGAGGGTGGGAATGGCGTGTTATTGGCCAAAGACGTGAATGGGCAATGGGGGCAACCCGCCTTTTATTTCTTGGCGTCCGGCA
>JAESSV010000172.1 GCA_016763895.1 Magnetovibrio sp.
GCTCTAGCGGCCTCGCGTTCTAAGGAGAGTTCAGATGAATAACCCCGCTCAAAAAAGAGATCGTCAAGGTGGTCGTCGCGAACGCAACGACGAACCAGAACTGATCGAACGCTTGGTTGGTATTAACCGGGTTGCAAAAACCGTTAAAGGTGGACGTAACTTCTCATTCGCTGCACTTGTTGTGGTTGGTGACGGTAAAGGCCGTGTCGGTTTCGGCACGGGTAAAGCCCGCGAAGTTCCAGAAGCTATTCGTAAAGCAACGGACAATGCTAAAAAAGCTATGATCCGCGTACCTTTGCGTGAAGGCCGCACTTTGCATCACGATATTCAGGGCCGTTTCGGTGCTGGTAATGTGTTGTTGCGCAGCGCACCTGCGGGTACCGGCGTTACCGCCGGTGGCCCAATGCGGGCTGTGTTTGAAAGCATGGGCGTGCAGGACGTTGTGACCAAATCGAACGGTTCACAAAACCCGCACAACATGTTGAAAGCAACTTTCAATGCGCTTGGTCGTCTGACCTCTCCGCGTTCCGTGGCGGCTCGCCGTGGACTTAAGGTGAGCGACATTGTCTCTCGCCGCGGCGACAAAGAAGGTAAGGAATAATCCCCATGGCTGCAAAGAAAGCAACGGTCACAGTGACACAGACGGGTAGCCCCATCGGTCGTCCAAAGGATCAGCGCCAGACTCTTAAGGGTCTTGGACTGAATAAAATGAATCGTACTCGTACATTAGAAGACACTCCATCCGTTCGCGGCATGATCAATAAAGTGGCTCACCTTGTACGTGTTGAGGAAGCTGGCTAGTCCAGTTGTTCCAAAAGGAATAAGATTATGAATCTTAATGAAATCCGCGACAACGCTGGTTCTACCAAGAACCGCAAACGTGTAGGTCGAGGCATTGGTTCTGGCACCGGTAAAACGGCTGGCCGGGGTGTCAAAGGTCAAAAATCACGTTCAGGCGTGTCTTTGTTGGGCTTTGAAGGCGGTCAAATGCCTTTGTATCGTCGCCTGCCAAAGCGCGGCTTTAACAATATCTTCGCGAAATCTTTTGCGATATTCAATGTTTGCGATCTGCAAAAAGCAGTCGATAACAAAAAATTGGATGCTAAAAAAGTGATCAACGAAGCTGTTCTTCGCGAAGCTGGAATGTTGAAAGGTCGTTACGACGGCATCCGCATTTTGGCCCGTGGTGAAGTTAAAGCCAAATTGAACATTGAAGCTTCCGGTGCCTCTAAGGCTGCACAAGAAGCTGTCGAAAAAGCAGGTGGTAAAATCACCATTGCTGAAGTTAAACCTTCGGGCCCGGCCCCTAAGTCTGACGACAGCTAAAACCACCAAGCGGAGAAGACATTAAATGGCATCGAGTAGCGAAAAAATGTCCCAGAGCACAAGATTTGGGGCTTTTTCGAAAGCAACGGACCTTCAGAACCGAATTTGGTTCGCCCTGGGCGCGCTGATTGTGTACCGGTTGGGGACTTATATTCCCCTTCCGGGCATCAATTCGGCTGCTTTAAAGGATCTGTTTAGCCAGCATTCAAGCGGTTTGCTGGGTATGTTTGACATGTTCACCGGTGGTGCACTGTCTCGGATGACGATCTTTGCCTTGAATATCATGCCGTATATTTCGGCGTCTATTATCATGCAACTGATGACGACGATTTCGCCGTCTTTGGAAGCCATGAAAAAAGAAGGTGCCAACGGTTCAAAACGGATCAACCAATATACGCGGTACCTGACCGTGCTGATCACCGTCATGCAAGCGTATGGTATTTCGGTTGGTCTGGAAAGCATGGCCAGTGGTGTTGTTATTGAAGGCGGTTGGTTCTTCCGCTTTACCACCGTTGTGACGTTGACCGGGGGCACCATGTTCTTGATGTGGTTGGGGGAACAAATCACCCAACGGGGCATCGGGAATGGTATTTCTCTGATTATTTTTTCGGGCATCGTTGCAAACTTGCCTTCTGCGGTTGCGGGGACGTTGGAATTGGGCCGCACAGGCGCTCTGAGCACGTTCTTTATTCTTGCCCTTATGATTATGGTTATGATTGTGATCTTCGTGATCGTGTTCGTTGAACGCGCTCAACGCCGCATCATTGTCCAGTATCCAAAACGACAACAATCCAACGGTATGGCGAGCGGCGAAAGCACGCACCTGCCTTTGAAAATCAACACGGCGGGCGTTATTCCCCCGATTTTCGCAGGCTCCATTTTGGGTCTTCCTGTGACCATCATGGGGTTGAGCGCTGCGGGGCAGGGGGGGCCTGAATGGGTCTCTACGATGATGGCCTGGATGGGCCGGGGTCAACCCGCGTACTTGCTGATGTTCGTGTTTATGATTGTATTCTTTTCTTTCTTTTACACAGCGGTTGTCTTCAATCCACAAGACACGGCTGAAAACTTGAAAAAGTACGGCGGTTTTGTGCCCGGCATTCGTCCCGGCAAAAACACCTCAGATTATTTGGACAAGGTTTTGACGCGCTTGACCGTTATCGGTGCGGCTTACTTGTCTGCGATCTGTTTGTTGCCGGAAATTTTGATGTCGAAATATTCTGTGCCGTTTTATTTTGGTGGCACGTCCTTGCTGATTGTTGTAACGGTGACCATGGATACCGTGACACAAGTTCAATCGCATTTGATGGCCCATCAATATGAAGGTCTAATCAAAAAGTCTAAACTGCGCGGGAAACGTAAAAGATGACCAATATCATCCTTTTAGGCCCTCCCGGCGCAGGTAAAGGTACCCAGTCTAAAAAACTGGAAAATATATTAAACGTCATCCAATTGTCGACGGGTGACATGTTACGTGCGGAAGTCGCATCCGGTAGCGATCTTGGCAACCAAGCCAAGGATGTTATGGATGCTGGCGGTCTTGTTTCTGATGACATGATCATCGGCATGATTTCCAAACGTGTAGACCAAGACGATTGTGCCCAAGGTTTTATCCTGGACGGGTTCCCAAGAACCGTACCCCAGGCTGAAGCTTTAGGTATAATGCTGGCTGAAAAATCCCTGAACCTTGATCACGTGATCGAGTTGACGGTGGATGATGAAGCCATGGTGGACCGAATCTGTGGTCGCTATACCTGTGCAAAGTGCGGGTCTGGTTATCACGATTCGTTTCAAAAACCTGCTCAAGAAGGTGTTTGTGATAAATGTGGGGGGAAAGAGTTTTCCCGTGGCGTCGATGACAACACCGATACTGTGCGGGCAAGGCTAAAAGCCTACCACGAACAAACCGCGCCCATTTCAACGTTTTACGGGGAAATTGGGATTTTAAAGCAAGTTGACGGCATGGCAGAAATAGAAAATGTCACTCGTCAACTCGAGAACATTGTGAGTTGAAATACTTCGTATTGACTTAGGCACGAAAATTATTATAATCGCGCCTCTTCAGATTATTTTTCTCAATACGAAGCCTTTGAAACCAAAGGCTAAGGAGTTACGGCTTTGGCACGAATCGCTGGCGTAAACATTCCGACCTCTAAACGGGTTGTAATCGCGCTTACTTATATTCATGGAATTGGCAACACAAAGGCACAGGAAATCTGTGCTAAAGTTGAAATTCCTCTCGAACGTCGCGTTAACCAACTTACGGATGATGAAGTTATTCGCATCCGTGAAGCAATTGATGCAGATTACCAAGTTGAAGGTGACCTGCGTCGTGAGATCGCGATGAACATTAAACGCTTGATGGATTTGGGTTGCTATCGCGGCCTACGTCATCGTCGTGGGCTTCCCGTCCGCGGTCAGCGTACCAGCACAAACGCACGCACGCGCAAAGGCCCCGCAAAGGCTATTGCCGGCAAAAAGAAATAGAGGCTGAGTTATGGCTAAAGCTACAACAGCGCGTCCGCGTCGTCGCGAACGTAAAAACATCGCTTCCGGCATTGCGCACGTGAATTCGACGTTTAACAATACAATGATCACCATCTCTGATGCTCAGGGTAATACAATTGCCTGGTCTTCTGCTGGCGCTCAGGGTTTCAAGGGGTCTCGTAAATCGACACCTTATGCGGCTCAGATGGCGGCCGAAGATGCGGGCACCAAAGCCAAGGAACATGGCATGCAAACTTTAGAAGTTGAGGTCAAAGGCCCAGGTTCTGGACGTGAAAGTGCTTTGCGCGCTTTGCAAGCCGTTGGGTTGACCATCACATCTATTCGTGATGTGACACCGATCCCTCATAATGGTTGCCGCCCTCGTAAGCGTCGTCGTGTTTAACGGCGTTTAGGATGCGGTCCGAGGTTCGGACCCTGTTTTCCCGGTTTTATGACCGGACAATGAGTTTGGGAGGCCGACTGTATAGGTCATCCCTTTTTTGTTAACGTGCCTAGTGCGAGGTCACTCCAGTGATTCAAAAAAATTGGCAAGATTTCATTAAACCGACGAAGTTAGACGTTATTTCGGGCAAAGACCCTTTACGTACAGCTACCGTCATTGCGGAACCACTCGAACGTGGTTTTGGTCTTACGTTGGGCAATGCCCTGCGCCGCATTTTGCTGTCGTCTTTGCGTGGTGGTGCTGTTACCGCCATTCATGTTGATGGCGTGTTGCACGAATTTTCGTCCATCCCCGGCGTACGTGAAGACGTTACCGACATCATTTTGAATATCAAATCTATGGGCCTTCGGGTTCACAGTGAAGGTAAGAAAAAAATGACCTTGTCGGTCGATAAACCGGGTGCGATTACTGCGGGTATGATCGATTCAGGTTCTGAAATCGAAGTGATGGACAAAGACTTAATCCTGTTTCACCTAGATGAAGGCAAAAAGGTCAACATCGAATTTTCCGTTGAAACGGGCAAGGGCTATGTGACTGCGGCGGAAAATCGCCCAGAAGATCCCCCGATTGGGCTTGTTCCCATCGATTCTGTCTTTTCGCCTGTGCGCAAGGTTAGCTATAAAGTCGAAAACACCCGCGTTGGACAAGAAACCGACTTGGACAGATTGGCTTTGGGAGTTCACACCAACGGCGCTGTATGCCCCGAAGATGCCGTGGCTTTGGCCGCACGCATTCTTCAAGAACAATTGCGTCTGTTCGTGAACTTTGATGAACCTGAAGTGGCTCAAGCTGAAGAAGAAGTTCAAGACGAATTGCCGTTCAACAAAAACTTGCTGCGTAAAGTAGACGAATTGGAACTTTCCGTTCGTTCAGCAAATTGCTTGAAAAACGACAACATCATTTATATTGGCGACCTTGTTCAAAAGAGCGAAGCCGATATGTTGCGCACACCAAACTTTGGTCGGAAATCTTTGAACGAAATCAAAGAAGTTCTGTCTCAAATGGGTCTTCATCTTGGAATGGAAATTCCAAACTGGCCGCCTGAGAACATCGAAGATTTGGCAAAACGCTTAGAAGAACCTTACTAATAAGGTTCTGCTGCTGAAATTGGGTCATCGACCCCGCCCGCCGTACTCATATTCCTTTTGGAAAATGAGGCGGTGGGTTTTGCAATCTGGTTTTAAAAGTCAGGATATGAAAGAGAGACTGTCATGCGACATCGTCATGGACTACGTAAACTAAACCGCACCACAAGCCACCGTAAAGCTATGTTATCTAACATGGCCGTTTCCTTGTTGTTGCACGAACAAATCAATACGACCTTGCCAAAAGCCAAGGAAGTTCGCCGTGTTGCGGACAAAATGATCACACTTGCTAAACGCGGTGATTTGCATGCGCGTCGTCAAGCGGCGGCTTACTTGCGTGATGATGCGGTTGTGGCAAAATTGTTTTCTGTTTTGGCCGAACGTTATAAAGAACGTCCCGGCGGTTACACCCGCGTTTTGAAAGCTGGTTTCCGTTATGGTGATGCGGCTCCGATGGCATTTGTTGAATTGGTCGATCGTGACGAATCCGCAAAAGGTGCCGAAGACAAAGCCCGCGTGGCGCTCGAAGAAGCTGCTGCAGAAGCGTAGTTATTCTTCGTTTTAGACTTAAAAAGAGACAGTCTTTTGGCTGTCTCTTTTTTTTGTTATAAATTAGACCTATCTTTATGAAATGGCTCCTTTTGAAAAAGAACGGATAACAATGTTAAAATTTGGATCGCGTTTGCTGTTTGTGATGGTTTTGTGGGGGGGCAGTTCAGCCTTTGCCCAAAATAAGGTTGTTCCGCAAAGCAAAGTCGCGGTGCAGTTTTCTTATGCGCCTTTGGTGAAAAAAACCGCACCGGCTGTGGTGAACGTGTTTACATCCAAAACAGTTCGGGCCCGTAAAATATCGCCGTTGTTTAACGATCCGTTTTTTCAGCGATTCTTTGGCGGACAACTGCGGCGCAATGCACCGGGGCCAAAGAAAAAAGTCCAAAATTCATTGGGGTCCGGCGTCTTGATCGACAGCACGGGCATTATCGTCACCAACAATCACGTGATCGCCGGGGCAGAAGAAATCAAGGTGGTGCTCAGCGACCGCAGGGAATTTTCGGCCAAGCTTGTCGGCACGGATAAACGCACAGACATTGCTGTATTAAAAATTAACACCGGCGGCGAAGCCCTCCCTTACTTAAAACTCAGCGATCCCGATGCTCTGGAAATCGGAGATTTGGTGTTGGCCATTGGCAATCCTTTTGGGGTTGGGCAAACGGTCACCAGCGGCATTGTTTCGGCTATGGCCCGCACCAATATTGGCGTCTCGGATTTAAATTCCTTTATTCAAACGGACGCCGCCATTAACCCCGGTAATTCCGGTGGTGCGTTGGTGGATATGCATGGTCGCCTGGTCGGCGTGAATACGGCTATTTTTTCAAAATCAGGGGGGTCCAACGGTATTGGTTTTGCGATCCCGGTGAACATGGTGTCCCATGTGGTGAAAAGCTTGCTGACTTCGGGGGGAGTGGTGCGGCCTTGGTTTGGGGCCAGCGGGCAAACGGTGACGTCTGATATCGCCAATGCTTTGGGCATGAAACGCCCCGTGGGCATTATGGTGACATCGGTTCACGGTCTGGGCTCAGCCAAGAAAGCCGGCGTTCGTGTCGGCGACGTTTTGTTGTCCATCAATGGCTATGAATTGCATGAAGTCCAAGACTTGCGTTTTCGCATTGCGACCCAAGGCGTCGGTGATGCGGTCAAGGTGACGTTGATGCGCCGGGACGGCAAAGTGACTTTGGATATGGTGTTGGAAGCGCCCCCCGAAATTCCGAAGAAAAATAAAACTCTGCTCAAGGGACAACATCCTTTTGACGGGGCTTTGGTGGCCAACCTTTCTCCTGCTTTGGCGGACACGTTGGGTTTGCCGCATGTGGCAAAAGGCGTGATCTTGTTGCAACTGGATCGGCGCAAAAATGCGGCACGTTTGGGCTTGAAACCCGGCGACATCGTTAAGAAAATTAATGGCGTAGAAATTAACAGTGTGCGCCAACTTGCCCAAATCATGGGCATCAATTTATCGGGTTGGTTGGTTGTGATTGACCGGGGTGGACGCGAAGTCAAGTTGGTGGTGCGCTAAATGGCGACCTTGTTCGAAGACCAGGCCCCAAGGCCCCTAGCCGACAGGTTACGCCCCGAAAGCCTGGACCAGGTTGTGGGGCAGGGGCATCTTTTGGACGCCAAAGGTCCCTTGGGGCGCATGGTCAAGGCTGAACGGCTGTCCAGGCTTGTTCTCTGGGGGCCTCCGGGCACAGGCAAGACCACCATCGCGCGGTTGCTGGCCCTGCACACCAAATTGTTCTTTGAGCCCCTGTCGGCGGTGTTTTCCGGGGTGGCGGATCTTAAAAAAGTTTTTGCCCGCGCGCGTGAACGCCGCGAAGCCGGACAAGGCACGTTGTTGTTCATTGACGAAATCCACCGCTTTAACAAAGCCCAACAAGACGGATTTTTACCCTATGTCGAAGACGGCACCGTGATCTTGGTGGGTGCCACAACGGAAAACCCGTCTTTTGAGCTGAACGGAGCGTTGTTATCACGATGTCAGGTTCTGGTGCTCAACCGCCTTGACGATCATGCGCTGGAAGAACTCATCACCCGCGCCGAAGATGAAACGGGCAAGTCTTTGCCGGTGGAACTTGACGCCCGCGCGGCCTTGCGCGCCATGGCGGATGGCGACGGACGGTATTTGTTGAATTTGGCCGACGAATTGATGGCCCTGACCGATGGGGATGAGCTGTTGAGCACGGCGGATTTGGCCCACGTGGTGCAAAAACGCGTGCCGCTGTATGATAAATCTCAAGAAGGGCATTACAATTTGGTTTCTGCCCTGCACAAATCTTTGCGCGGATCAGACACGGACGCAGCGTTGTATTGGTTTGCGCGGATGTTGGACGGCGGCGAAGATCCCCATTTTATTGCCCGCAGGCTGACACGGTTTGCC
>JAESSV010000173.1 GCA_016763895.1 Magnetovibrio sp.
CTATATGTTGGCGGGCGACAAAGACCCGGATGAAATCTTGGCGTCTGTTCAAAATGGATTGTACGCGGTGAATTTTGGGGGCGGACAGGTGGACATTACCTCTGGTAAATTTGTCTTCAGTTGTACCGAAGCTTACCTGATTGAAAACGGCAAAGTGACCGCCCCGGTCAAGGGTGCCACCTTAATCGGCAATGGACCGCAAGCCATGAAAAAGGTCTCTATGATTGGCAACAATATGAAACTCGACACCGGCGTCGGAACGTGTGGCAAAGACGGTCAAGGCGTACCCGTTGGTATTGGTCAGCCGACCTTGCGGCTTGATGATTTAACCATTGGCGGAACGGCGGCTTAGATTTGCGCTTGGTTTAGCGCTTCTTCTTCGCCCTCTTTTTGTGCAGCCTTTTCTCTGGCGCGCAAGCTTTCCGCAAAGGATGCAGAAACGATTCGTGAGACTTCTTTGTCGACTTTTTCCGACAAACGCATGAAGTCGTCGGTGGCTTTGATAATGCTTTCGGCCCCGTTTTGGGCGCGCACGGTTTTGACAAGTGTATCCCCGGCCGTGTGCATGGCCCGGTGAATTTTTGAAAGTTTCTTATAGGTCTCTTTGGAAACGCTGCTGTTGTCTAGGCTTGGGTTCCATTGTCCCAAACGGCAATGGGCCGGGCTGTGCCGCAAATCGAGTTTCGGCAGGTGTGACCATTCTTCGGGTGGGCTCATGGTCATGGTATAGACCGTGTCCAACACCTTGCGGCGATAGCTTAAGTGATTGACCCACGCGTTGTAAAAGGCCCCCAGTTCAGAGGACGGCCAGGTCGGCGAGTCCTCAAGAATCGTGATAAAATCCTCGATGGGCGTCGGTTTCGCCATCCAGAATCCTTGTGCTTCGCTGCAACCCGATGCCAACAAGAACGAATATATACCCTCGTTTTCAATGCCTTCAGCCACGGTTTTAATGGACAAGGCTCTGGCCATTTGCAGGCTGGATCGAACAATATGGGTGCTGCGAGAATCTTTATCCATACGCCCGACAACGCCTTGATCAATCTTCAAGGCTGAAAAGGGCAATTGACTGAGCATGTCCAGGGAAGAATACCCGGTGCCAAAATCATCCATGACGATTTCAACGCCCAGCGCCACCAACGCCAACAGGGTTTTGCGGATGGGTTCATTGTGATCCAAGATGGCCGTTTCGGTGATTTCAATTTGAATGTTGCCGGGATCAATGACGCGGTTGCCGATGTAACTGCGCAGCATTTTAACCAAATAAGGGGAATGAAGGTCCAGGGCCGAGACGTTAAAGGCGATTTGAATGTCGGGTTTATGGGGGCGAATTTGCGCGATGTTTTCGATCAGTTCTTGCAACATGACCGCCGTGATATCGGTGATGAACCCGCTTTCTTCGGCTTGCGGCAAGAACAAGCCCGGTGGCACCAGCTCGCCACCTGGTTTTTGCCAACGCAACAACGCTTCTCCCCCGGTTATCTTGCCGGTCTGAAACGAAATTTTGGGCTGGAAATGAAAGCAAAACTCTCCCCCATGAAGGGCGGCTTCAATTTCAGCAAGGGTAATTTTTTCGTCGCTCATCGTTTCCCATAACCCATATCATTTTTGTTTTATATGACCTTACACGGGACAATCCCGCTTCGCAACGCAGAAGAGCGTCTTCTAAGTATGTATTTTCAATGCATTAATAAGCATATTCTTTAAAAATTGGATCGACTGAATTTTGCCATTGTTTTTCATAGGCCAGCAAAAGATCTTCGGCGGGGGTTCTGCCGGACTGGGCAATTTGGAATAAGGGCTTTAAAAAATGGCTTTCATCAGGATTGGTGGGGCTGGGCTGGGCGCGCTTGATCAAGCCGTCATGTGCGATATCGAGCACATCCAAGGCCAAATCACCAACGGTGTGTGTGCGAAAAGGCGTGTTTAAGGCGTGTGTCGGGACATTCATGCGCAGGTGGGCGTGTTCTTCTTGTGTCCAGTCTTTGACCAGTTCCCAAGCGGCATCAAGGGCATTGGGGTCATACAAAAGCCCCACCCACAAAGCCGGCAAAGCGCACAGCCGATTCCAAGGTCCGCCATCGGCCCCGCGCATTTCCAGGAATTTTTTCAAACGCACTTCGGGAAACGCGGTGGTGAGGTGGTCTTCCCAATCTTTGATGGTTGGGTATTCGCCGGGCAGAATGGGAAGTTTTCCGTTTATGAAATCGCGAAAAGATTGCCCGGTGGCATCCAAGTATTCTCCGTTTCGATAGACAAAATACATGGGCACGTCGAGCATGTAATCAACGTAGCGTTCAAAGCCAAATCCATCTTCAAAGACGAACGGAAGGGTTCCACAGCGGTCGGGGTCGGTGTCTGTCCAAATATGGCTGCGGTAACTGAGAAAGCCGTTGGGCTGGCCATTTTTAAACGGTGAATTTGCAAACAAGGCCGTGGCAATGGGTTGAAGGGCAAGCGACACCCGAAACATTTTCACCATGGTGGCTTCGGAATCGAAATCCAGATTGACCTGTACGGTGCACGTTGCTTTCATCATGTCGAGACCAAGGGTGCCCTTGGTCGGCATGTATTGTTGCATGATTTTATAGCGGTTCTTGGGCATCCACGGCAGTTCGTTCAAGGTCGATTTAGGATGATAGCCAAGGCCGACAAAGCCGATGCCCATTTGCGAGGCTATGGCTTTGACCTGTTGCAAGTGCGTGCCGACTTCTTGGCAGGTTTCATGAATTGTTTTAAGCGGTGCCCCCGACAATTCGACCTGACCCGCGGGTTCCAAGGTGATGGATGAGCCATCGTCAACCCGCAAAGCAATCAGGTTTCCGTCTTCGACAACGGGTTGCCAGCCAAATTGTTGTAATTTTTCCAACAATTTTTGAATGCCATGATCCCCGGCATAATCAAGCGGGCTTAGATCGTCGGTGCGAAACGCAAATTTTTCGTGTTCGGTGCCGATACGCCAATCTTCTCTAGGCTTACAGCCGCTGGCGATGTATTCGATTAAAGGCTGTTTCGAAGTGATAATATCAGTCATATTTCTGCCTGTTGACGGGAACAATGTTTTACAAAATACCATAATGCCGTTTGCGCTCCCATACTGCAATGACGTAAAAGAAATGTATGAGTGAAGCAATACCAAATAATAACGCCAGCGACATCATTGACGAAAGCTGGATCATGCGCAAGACACCACGGCCTATGCGGCCGTATATGATGTTGATGCGCCTTGATCGGCCCAATGGAGCATGGTTGTTGATGACACCGTGTTGGTGGTCGCTTACGTTGGCATCCACGGGAACTTGGCCGGATATGAGATTTCTGGCGTTATTCGCCCTGGGCTCGTTCATCATGCGGGGGGCGGGCTGTGTCATCAATGATATTGTGGATCGCGATTTCGATGGCAAGGTGGCCCGCACCGCGAATCGGCCCATCCCCAGTGGTTTGGTGAGCGTCAGAAATGCGATTTTCTTCTTTTGTTTTTTGTGTGTGTTGGGCCTCTTAATTTTGGTTCAATTCAACATGTTCGCCATCGGGGTGGGAGCCTCGTCGTTGGTGGCGGTGGTGATTTATCCGTTTATGAAACGCTTTACCTATTGGCCCCAACTGTTTTTAGGCATCGCCATCAATTGGGGCGCCTTGTTGGGGTGGGCGGCGGTGCGCGGAGAATTGGGCTTTGTGCCGGGCTTGTTGTATTTGGGCGGGGTGTTTTGGACGCTGGGCTATGACACCATGTATGGGCACCAAGACAAAGAAGATGACATTCGGGTTGGCGTCAAGTCTGCGGCCTTGCGTTTAGGGGATGCGACGCCACAATGGATGGTGTTCTTTTATTTAATGGCGTTCCTTTTGATTGGTGCGGCGGGTTGGCAAGCGGGGCTTAGCCTGTATTTTTACCCAGCCTTTGGCGTGGCATCTTTGCATTTGGTGTGGCAAGTGGTGACGTTGGACATCAACAATCCTAAAAATTGCCTCGAACGGTTTAGCTCGAACCGCGATTATGGATTAATGGTGTTTGTGGCCTTTGTCATTGGGCATGCTTTCTGAGCCAGCCGCCGCGTATATTTCGCCCGCGTCTGGGGGCTTTTAATCAGCGCTAAGATAAAATCATCCAGGCTTTTTGTGGTCGAGGTGACTTGGGATTTTGCATAGCGCAAAACCTGTTCTTGGCTCATCGCCTTAAGGCTTATGGGCTTGCCGTGTTGGCTTAAAGATCCGCGTTTGGACAGATAAGCATAAGCCGATTGTAGAAGATCTCCGGTTTCCAGCCTAAGCTTGATATTGGGCATTTGCACATAGTCATAATTGACCCCAATACTTTCGGTTTCATGCATGCGCGCCAATTGATCATCGTTCAGCCACGTCACAAAGACATCGGTTATGGCGCCAATTGCGCTGGCCAACGTGGCCGGAACGGAACCATAGCTGGTGAAGTGGGCGCTATAGACACTTTCGAAGTCATGCAATTGGCCTCGGGTGACGTAGATGGGATATTTAAGCAGCTGTTCATGGCCCTTAAATTTGTGTTCCAGCTGATCCGGCGACGCATTTGATCCAGACGCGATAACGCCGTGCAGATGATCCTTGCTCACACGATCTTTGTTGGCGTGCCCCGGATGTTCACGCCATCCGTCTTGATCCAAAACATAAGACGTTTCGGGAATGAAAAAAGGGTACGATTTTGCGTGTTGAATGGGCATTGTTATTTCAGGTACTGAGAAATATCAACGTCGTCCATTTGTTCGGGTCTGAGGTATTGTTCCGCGTATTCCTTGTACACACCACTTTCCAACAACAACCTAAACAAATCGGCATCGATGTGTTGATCTTTGACCATGAAGGACAAGATTTTAATGCTTTCCGATAAGGTTTTGGGTTCTTTATAGGGCCGGTCCGCAGCGGTTAAGGCTTCAAATACATCCGCGACCGCCATGATGCGGGCGGGGACCGACATATCGGCCTTGGTGAGCTTTCGCGGATAGCCTGTCCCAATCAAGGTTTCATGGTGAGCGCCCGCGTATTCCGGGACATTTTTAAGATGTTTTGGGAACGGCATTTGGCTGAGCATGACGATGGATTGGGTGATGTGGTTTTGAATGATATAGCGATCTTCGTTGGTCAGCGTGCCGCGCGTGATGCTGAGATTATAGATTTCTCCCCGGTTGAACAATTTTTCGGGCACATCCATATTGAAACCGTATTTTTCGGCATCGGTGGATTGGAATGTTCCGTCGCGTTCAAATATATGTTCGGATTTGTCACTCGGCAGGTTTTCTTGCACGGGCAATTGCGGCGCGGGTTCAATTTGCTTGCGCAACAATTCATCATGAGAAATGCCGATGCGGTCATTCAGCGTGCGGGTCCATGTTTGTTTTGCAATTTCTTGAATGCGGGTAATTTTTTCAGGCGCCATAAACTCGCCACCCACATTACTAACGGCGACAAATTCGTAATCGTCGTCAATGCTTTGCAACGCCATGTCCAGGTCGGCTTTAAGTTCAGTTTCATTGCCGCCTTTGGCAACGGCCTTCCAGAACTCAATTTCCAACTCGCGCTTTTTGACTTCAAAACGCATGCGTATTTCGTGGATGCGATCGTAAATGGTTTCCAACTTGGTCGACTTGTCGACCACGTATTCGGGCGTGACCACCTTGCCGCAATCGTGCAACCAACTGGCCAGATGCAATTCGCGAAAGCCATCTTTGTTCAG
>JAESSV010000174.1 GCA_016763895.1 Magnetovibrio sp.
CAGTTTGCTTGCCGACCTCAGCCCCTATGTTGGCGATTTACAGCTTAACCTGTGCCGTTTTGTCGCGGTGGCAAGACATCTGAAATCCGACGGTAAGTGTTTGTTTCTAACCGACGATCATCTATTTGGGAGAGCCTTGGTGAAAGCGCTTCAAGACAATGATTTTGCATTGTCTTGGTACGGGACAAAAAAAACGAGTGGAGGTTTTTTTTGGCGAAAGGTTCGGGCACGAATGTCGGCTATTCGTACGGCCTTGCGGCATTCAATAATTCTTCGCAAAGCCCGAAAATCTCACCCTATTCCTTGGCAGGATTTGAAAAATTGCGATGTCTTGATTTTTGATTGGGCAGAGCGGGAAACATTTACAGAGCAGGCTTCGACGCAATCGTCGCGAAATCTGAAACAAATTCCTCAAATTTTACGTGATGCCGGCTTTAAGGTTGGTTTTGTTGTTGCCCCAATTGCGTGGACACAACCGTTTTTAGAAATTGTCGAAAATGTGGTTCGTGCCCATGATCCAGTCGTTTTTGTCGATGAATGTCGTTCAATTGCGTCTGTTCTTAAAGGGGCTTGGAAAACGTGGCGCTTGAATGGTTCGACTACGGGAACATTGAAAATTCAAGGGTTGAATTGTTCTCACATTGTGTCGTTGGCGCGTCAGCATGATCAGGTTTTGCCACAAGCTTCGCTAGCCTATACGTATAAATCAATTGCGTGCATTTTGGCCAAGCGGGAATGTAAGCCGAAAGCAGTGATATACCCTTATGAAAATCAAGGCTGGGAAAAAGCATTACGTGAAGGTATTCGTGCATATATGCCAAATTCCAAATTGGTGGCCTATCAATTTGCTCCTTTTGCCGCTCGCTATTTAAGCTTTTATCCATTTGAATCTGAAATTCAAACGAATTGAATGCCGGATCATTTGATTTGCATGGGAGAGTATTTCTTAGACCTGTTTGCGGCGCATGGCATACCCAGAAATAAAATGAGTATTGGGGGGGCACTGCACTTCCCACGTACAAATGATGATGTTGAACGGAAAGTGAGCTCGAACTCGAAGAAAATCGCGTTGTGTTCAACATCCATCAAACTTTCAGAATCATTAGATTTAGCCTTTAAATCCTTTAAAGCAGTTCAGTCTGTCGCGGGGATACGTTTGATTGTTAATTTCCACCCTGTTGTTGACGAACAATTTAAGCAAACACTCAAATCTTTTTTAAAGGATGTTGCTGAGGATTATTTTGATTGCATTGAATTTTCTGAAGCTCCATCTCGATCGTTGTTATCTAAGGTAGATATCTTGTTGTACAACACATCCGGGGCGGCATTTGATGCCTTAAATGCAGGAAAACCAGCCGTTTTTGTTCCCGTAGATGGAAATATTTCCTACAATAAAGTGCCCTCAGGACTCGCTGTTGAAGTTCGTAATACAAAAGATTTTCAGGACGTGCTTATGAGTGTTGTTAAGGATGAAAATACAGGTATTTTTGCGACCCAAAATTTAGAAATAGAAAAGTGCTTGGGAACGCTCAATCCGGAAATTTTTGTTTCTGCTGTGACGAAATAATGACAATTCCAACCCTCACCGTCATCACCACCGTCTACAACGGTGAAGCGTTTTTTCAAGAAACGTTGGACGGCGTGTTCGCTCAAACCTTCACAGATTTTGAATGGGTGGTGGTGAATAATGGCTGTACGGATGGCACTCAAGCTATGTTAGATGCGATTGAAGATGATCGTTTGCGGGTGGTTCAAAATCCAGACGGTAAAACCTTTGGCGAAGGAATTCGGGTGGCCTATGAAAATGCTAAAGGCCAATATATTGCGGTTCAAGATGCCGATGATGTGCCATTGTCCGATCGCTTTCAAGCCCAAGTAACCGCTTTAGAGGCTGATGAGAAATTGGGGCTGGTGAGTTCGGCCTACGAAGACATTGACGCAAACAGCAAGCCCTTGGGCAACCATTTTCCGCCATCTGATCAACAAGGCCTGATCGATGCCCTGCAAACCTCAAGCCCCTTGGCCCATTCCACCTATATGTATCGAAAATCAGCCTCGGATGCCATTGGCGGATATCCGGATGAATACGCGTATGGGCCAGATTTTGGGCTGGTGGTGCGCCTGATCAAGGCTGGCTGGACCATACGGGTTCTGGATCAAGTGTTGTTGAAATTACGCCTGCATGCCGGGCAAGCCTCATTGGCCGATGATTTGTGCGTGATCCGCGCTCACGATGCGTTTTATTTGTACCAAGAAGCCTCAAGCCTTATGAAGGCCTCTGCGGAAGCCCGCAAAGCTGGGCGAAAAAATGTGACCAAATGTAGGCTGTGTTACGGGCTTGCTTTGATGGGGGAAAAGAATATCAGAAAAGGTATAGGGCAAATTTTTAAAGCCGTGTTAAGCCAACCCCTTTATAGTGTAGCCTATTTAGGGTATCGCTTAGGTTCAAAGCCTAAACAGTAGGAGCAAAAGATGAAAGTCGTTATTCTGTGTGGTGGTAAAGGGACGCGCATTCGAGGCGTGGACGATAGCCTGCCAAAACCAATGATCCCTGTGGGTAAATACCCCATTGTGTGGCACATCATGCGCTCTTATGCTCATTACGGGTTTAAGGATTTTGTGCTGTGCTTGGGATATAAAGGCAATGTTATCAAGGACTTCTTCTTGAATTACCGGGCCCAGGTTTCTGACCTCACCATTGATTTTGCCGATGATCGTAAAATCACCTATGACAAGGTTCATGAAGAATTGGACTGGCGGGTGACCTTAGCCGAAACCGGCGAAGACACTTTGACCGGGTCTCGGGTGAAGAAAATTCAAGACTATATCGGCGATGATGAAACCTTCATGCTGACCTATGGCGATGGAGTCTGTGACATCGACATCAACGAATTGATCGCCTTTCACAAAGGCCACGGCAAACTTTTGACCGTTTCTGGCGTGCGTCCTCCGGGCCGTTTTGGCGAGCTGGATCATGATGAAACGGGCCAAATTGTCGAATTTAATGAAAAGCCCCAAGCCACAGGTGGACGCATTTCCGGTGGTTTCTTTGTGTGCCAACGTGAAGTGCTCGATTATTTAGACGCTGAACGGGATGACGAAACCCTTGAAACCGAACCCATGCGGAACTTGGCCAAAGACGGTCAAATGATGATGTACAGCCACAACGGATTTTGGCAATGCATGGATACGTACCGAGATTATGCCCTGCTCAACGATTTGGTTGACGATGGCAAGGCCTCTTGGGTGAAGTGGTAAGGTCAGTATGGATTATTCCATTTTTAAAGGCCGCCGCATTTTGGTCACCGGATCAACTGGATTCAAGGGCAGCTGGTTGTGCACCTGGTTGTTGCATTTGGGCGCCGAGGTGTCTGGATTTGCATTGGCTCCGGCGGCTGATGCGCCTCTGTTTGACCAGCTGAATTTACGCAACCGTATTGACCAGCATGATGGTGATATTCGCGATTTAGACACGGTTCGGGCGATGATGAGCGCCACCCAGCCTGAAATCATCTTTCATTTAGCCGCCCAACCGCTGGTGCGTTACAGCTATGATGAGCCCAAAGAAACGTTTGATACCAACGTGTCCGGGGCGGTGAATTTATTGGAAGCCGTGCGCGAAAACGAAGGTGTGAAAGCCTTGGTGTTTGTGACCTCTGACAAAGCGTATCGCAACAAAGAATGGATTTGGGGCTACCGCGAAAATGATGAATTGGGTGGGCACGATCCGTACTCAGCTTCCAAAGCGGCGGCTGAGTTGGTGTTTGCCAGCTATCAAGACAGCTTTTTTAAAAATCGCCAAGGTTTTGCCGCCGCCAGCGTGCGCGCCGGAAATGTTATAGGTGGTGGCGACATGTCCTTGGACCGCATCGTTCCCGATTGCATTCGTGCGATGAAAAATGGTGATGAAATTGTGTTGCGCAATCCCAATTCCACCCGGCCCTGGCAACATGTGCTAGAGCCCTTATCTGGCTATATGGCGGTGGCGGCAAAGTTGTTAACGGACCCAGATGAAACCATTGGCGCATGGAATTTTGGCCCGGATGCGGAAAATGTGCGCACGGTTGAAGAGCTGACGAAAACGGCGATAGACATCTGGGGCAATGGGTCTTTGCGCATAGAACGCGATGAAAACCAACCTCACGAAGCCAACCTGTTGATGTTGATCAGCGACAAAGCCAAATCTCTTTTGGGCTGGCGCGTGCATTGGGATTTTACGGCGGCTGTGACGAATACGGTCCAGTGGTACAAACGTGTGGACGCGGGCGAAGACCCCATCAAGGTGACCGATGAACAACTTGATACCTTTGTCGGAGATGCGAAATGATTGACGGCGTCATCATTACGCCCCTTAAACAAATCCGGGATGATCGCGGAGCCGTCTTGCACATGCTGCGCACCGATGCTCCTCATTATGCTGGATTTGGTGAAGTCTATTTTTCGATTGTCAATTCCGGCGTGACAAAGGGCTGGCGACGTCATACCAAAATGACCATGAGCCTTGCGGTCCCCAAAGGCCGGGTGAAGCTGGTGTTGGCGGATGACCAAGGACATATTCAGGAAATTATCTTTGGCGAAGACGAAGCAGATTACAAACTGGTGACCATTCCGCCCATGGTGTGGAGCGGTTTTCAGTGTATCAGCGCTGATCCCGCCATCATTGCCAACTGTGCTTCCATCCTGCACACGCCGGGGGAAGCCGAACGTTTAGACCTCGATACCCAAGAAATAGCCTATACATGGTAGCTTCCAAAACCATTGTCGTCACCGGCGTCAGCAGCTTTGTCGGATGTCATTTGGCGCGCACGTTTGCTCAGGCCGGGCACAACGTCATTGCCGTAACAAGCCGTGCCCAAGACCGATATGAGGGCATTCGCAAAGACCGTTTGGCGTTCATTCAAAATAATGTTGATTTTGCCGTCTGTGACTTAATGGACAAAGAAACTTTGGGACGATTGATCAGTTTGCACAAACCTGATGTGTGGGTCCAGCACGCGGGTTATGCAGACAATTATGGGGCTCAAAATTTTGATCTTGAAAAATCCCTGGGGCTAAACGTTTTGGCGTTAGAGCCCTTGTATCGACAATTGTCTGGCACAGGATGTTCGGTCATCGTGACGGGATCGTCCATGGAATACGCGTCTTGTGATGCGGCGAATGAAGAAGGTGATGCGTGTTGGCCAGACATGCCGTACGGCGTCTCTAAGCTGGCCACAAGTGTTGAGGCTTCTCGGCTGGCTGGACAATACAATGTTCCAACCCGCGTGGCGCGGCTCTACATTCCGGTGGGATCATTTGATGCACCGGGGAAATTGATGGATTTTGTCATCAAGCAATTGGCGGCTGGAAAGTCGGCTGATCTTTCCCCGTGTGAACAAAAGCGTGATTTCTTAGGCGTGGATGATTTGTGTGAAGCCTATGTGTTGATGGTTGATGATATGGACCGCACCCTTTTCGACGTGTTTAACATTTGCAGCGGTGAAGCTGTCCAGCTTAAAGCTTTGATGTTGAGGGTCGCTGACTTGATGGATGTGGATGTAAGTCTGCTCAATTTTGGCGCTCGCAATATGCGCCCGGGTGAAGCCCCCGTATCGTTTGGTTCAAACCAAAAAGCCAAAGATATTCTGAATTGGGCACCAAAGCCCATTGAACAGGCTCTTCGGATGTTGATTTCCCATGCGTCTTGAACACTTGAAATTTTTACGTTGCCCAAAAACCGGGGCTGAACTTTCTTTGACAGACGAAGTGATGGAAGGCGGCCGCATCAAAGAAGGACGTCTGGTGACGACAACGGGCGAAAGCTATGCCATCACCAAATTCATCCCCCGCTTTGTCGAAGCCGACAACTACGCCGAAAATTTTGGTTTCGAATGGAAACTGCACAACCGCACCCAATTTGATGGGGATGCCAACCACAAAATGTCCGAAGACCGTATCTTTGGTGTATCGGGTTGGGACCGGGATTTATCCGGCGAAGTGTTGTTAGAAGCCGGTTCCGGGTCGGGGCGCTTTAGCGAACACCTGCTCGCCACCGGGGCTATGGTGGTGTCGTTCGATTTTTCCCAAGCGGTCGAGCCCAATTATGAATCCAATGGGGCTCACGAAAACCTGCTTTTGGTGCAAGCCAATATTTATGAGATGCCCTTTGAAAAAGGCTTTTTCGACAAGGTGTTTTGCTTTGGCGTGTTGCAACATACCCCCGATCCCCAGGCTTCATTTTTGGCCTTAACGGCGATGTTGAAGCCCGGCGCAAAGTTGGCGACGGAC
>JAESSV010000175.1 GCA_016763895.1 Magnetovibrio sp.
AACCTACAAAACCTGCCGATTACGTTTCCAAAGACGACGGGGGCAACGTGCCCCTCACCCGGCGGGACGTTACACCCTGCCTAACGGCTGTTCTTCTTTGACTTACGCGATGTATTTTATTTTGCTGGTTCGTTCGGCGTAATATCCGGTCAAAGGATTTAACTTTGCGATACGTGGAATCGCAAAGTTAAACGATATGGGCCCATTTTTTTCCAGTCCATCCAAAGCCTTTAACGTTTTTTTTAAAAATCCGTCTAAATATTTGCTAAATTAAATTCAACTCATCCCATAGGTTAAAAATATTTACTTTACCTCTCCTAAAATATGCATGGATCATTGCCCATCCGTGGGAATTTAATGGCTAAGACTTGAACAGACAAGTGATGGAAATGCCATGCAAACCAACGATTTTTCATACATTTTGGTTCGCCGCAAGCATGAACCGCCGATTACGTTTGCAAAGATGTCAGGGGAAAATATCTGCTTGGCGGCACGGCGTAAAGGACGTGAAATCCGTGAAATAAGGAGTTCTTTTTGTCCCAATTGAGCCTGTTTCTTCGAATTCTATTGACTTTTAACCGTATCCCCGGCATTTACCCCCTACGTGTTACATATGTTTTGGCCGAACTAGATGATCGGTACGCTGTTTAGCTTAGTTATCCTCTGACATTGTGAACGTTAATTAGACCGTGCTATCACACAATGTGAGGCACATAATCATAACGCCTGTTAGAAGGAATATATAACAATGGCTACTGGTACAGTAAAATGGTTTAACCCAACAAAAGGCTTCGGCTTCATCGAACCTGAAGACGGCACAGGCGATGCGTTTGTTCACATCTCTGCAGTCGAACGTGCTGGTTTGAGCACACTTAACGAAGGCCAAAAAGTTTCTTACGAACTTCAGGCTGGTCAAAACGGCAAATCTTCTGCCGAAGACCTTAAAATCGTCGACTAATTCCGACGATTAAAAAAATTAGCCCTGCCTGTGGTGTAATGCCAAAGGCGGGGCTTTTTTATGTCTTGTCGCTTTTGACAATCCTGAGTTTTGTTTATCGGGGGCCCATAAAAGCAAGATAGTGCCGCCTAGACTTCCGCTATTGGCTGTGAATAATTTCTCCTTGTGACCCAAAGGGGACTAAAATCTTCGCACCGATTTAACTTGGTGTTCCTGGAATTTCCAAATCAATCATTCAGAAGGCCGATTGCTTTTCTGGTGCAACTTAACAGCTGAATCGCATTCTAGCCTGCAAACGTCGCCAGCTGCTGTCGCATCAGTGGGAACAATTCCTCTTTCGGCATAGCCTTCACCGCTTCCGGAACGAGCGTATACTCAAAGAAGTGCTCACCTTTCGCTTTCGCGGTCATGTAGGCTTTGATCTGGTCGAGAACGAGACGCCAGAAATCCAGCGCGAAATTTGTATTCTGGCAGATAGCCTCGCCTTGGCCCGACAACATACTTGAATAGTAGATGACGCGTTCAGCGGTCAAACCATCACCAGTCCCGCTTTCCTGTGCCTGCTGAGCGATGAGTGCGTTCCTAGACCTTATCTGTTCGTTTAGCTCCTGCATCATTCCCATGGCACGATGCACAAACATCGTCAGCGCGGGCATTTCTTTGCTGAGCGACGAATATTCGCCAAACTCCGGCGGGGCCATGACGGAAGTCTCTGGCAAGCTCATGTAAAAATGGAGCATAGCCTCTGATTGCGCAATCAAGTTCGTGATTTTTTTCGCTCGTTCAGCTCTTGGTGTTTTGTAGGCGTCCTCAGACGCTGCTTTCATCTTCTCAACTTCGGGCCTTAAGTCATTAATGAGTTGCAGCTTACTGTTAACGAGTGCTTCGATATTCGCCCCAGCAGCGGTCGTCAGGCGGTTGAGTGCGTCAAGAGCGGCCCTCCAATCGTCCTTCTCTTTCTTAGCAGACTGCCGGAGCTGTTGGTGGTGGAATGCAAAGATACCAAACACGAAGCCAACGGCGGAACCGATGGTCGTTTGTGCTACGCCAAGCCAAAAATCAGCTACCATATCCTCTCCTGCTGTCAATCGCATAATCTAGATTTTATTGTCCTAGTGCCTCGTATCCTCGGAATTCGAAAACATGATACATCATTCCCAAGAGCGGAGGTAGTCTACTGACGGTAAACTGATAGTGTCCCCTCATGTCTCTTAAGAGACCAAATTCAAATCGATAATAAATGTCTGCACTTCGGCAGAAACGGGTCATTTTTGCAGATGATAGAATAGCTCACAACATTAGCTAATAAAGCCCACCCGTTCCGGTGCTGGGGGCTTCGGTGCCGCCATCGATCACGCCGGGGGCATCGCTAAATTCTGCGCCCAACACTTGCGTGGCGGTGGTGGGCACGGTTCCGGGTTTAAAGGCTTCTTGTATCCATTTGCGGTCCCCAACGCGCACCGGCAAACCCGTGGTTGGATTAACCCGAACCAACAAAATTCCGGGGGGGATTCGAAACGGAATAGACGGCGTGTCTTTGAGCGCGCCTTTCATGAATTCTGTAAAGATGGGCAATGCCACCGAAGCGCCCTGTTCGTTCTTGCCCAAGGATCTTGGCACATCAAATCCGGTAAAAACGCCCACGGCCAAATCCGGGGAAAATCCAATAAACCAAGCATCCCGGCCTTTGTTGGTGGTGCCTGTTTTGCCGCCCAACGGCTTGCCAACCGCCCTGGCCCGGCGTCCGGTGCCCCGTTGAATGGTGCCTTCTAACATGGACACCATTTGGTACGCACTGGCGGGGTCGGTGAGTTGTTTGCGCAAATCAGGGATTTCTGGCACGGCTTGGCCCGTCCAGGCCAAAGCATCACAGCCCTTACAGGGGCGTTGGTCATGTTTAAAAATGGTCAGACCGTTGCGATCTTGAATACGGTCAATGATGGCCGGCGTGATGGCTTTTCCGCCATTCACCAATTCGCCATACCCAGCGGTCAATTTCAAAAGCGTGGTTTCTCCGGCGCCAAGGCTCATCGCCAATTGTTGCGATAAATTTTCGATGACCCCAAACTTTTTGGCATATTCCGCAATTTTTTTCATGCCGATATTTTCAGCTAGACGCACGGTCATCAGGTTTCTGGATTTTTGAATGCCCAACCGCATGGTCGAAGGACCATAGAATTTTTTGGTGTAGTTGGCCGGACGCCACTTGGGCAAGCCCTTGCCTTGGTCAATCACAAACGGAGCATCCAAAATCAAACTGGCGGGCGTAAAGCCAGAATCCAGCGCCGCCAAATATACAAAGGGTTTAAAGGCTGAACCCGGTTGGCGCATGGCTTGCGTGGCCCGATTGAATTGGCTGGCTTCATAATCGAATCCCCCCGACATTGCCAACACCCGCCCGTTGTGTGGGTTTAACGCCACAATCGCCCCTTGGATGGCGGGAATTTGTCGCAGACCGTACGTATTTGACGGATAATCATGCTGTTCAACATTATTTTTCTTTTTGCGCCCCGTGGTATAGGTGGTCACCATCTCAACAGCCACGACGTCCCCAACCTTTAACACGTCACTTGGGGTGCGAATCCGGTCCCCACGTTTTTCATCCTTTAACCACGCCCGTGCCCATTTAAGCTCTCGCAAGGGCAGGATTGCCGGGCCAGAGCCCTGTACAATAATGTTTGCCGCCTCGGCGTTCTCGGCCTTCACAACCGCCAACTTCCAAGCCCCCATGCCCTTGGGCGGGGTCAGAGATTCCAGTTTCTGGACGATGGATGGGGCATCGGCAATGTTCGAGACCGGCCCGCGCCAGCCATGCCGACGATCATAAGAAATTAAACCAGCCCGCAACGTTTGGTCGGCCAACACTTGAAGTTTTGGGTCCAACGTGGTCTGCACGCTCATGCCGCCCGTGTACAAGGCATCATTTCCATAACGATCCGCCAATTCACGGCGCACTTCTTCGGCAAAGAAATCGGCTTTGACAAATTGAGCATCAGACCGGATGGCGACTTCCAAAGGTTCGGCTTGAGCCAGTTGGGCTTGAACGGCCGTGATGCGGCCATCTTGAAGCAATCTGCGGATGACCCAATTGCGTCGATCGGTTGCCTCTTGTTTTTTACGGATCGGATGATAGTTGGCGGGGGCCTTTAACAAAGCTGCCAAATACGCCGTTTGAGCAATGGTTAATTGATCCAAAGGCTTATCAAAATAGTTCAAGGCCGCCGCCGCAACACCGTACGAGCCAAAGCCGAGGTAAACTTCGTTTAAATACAGCTCTAGAATACGGTCTTTGCTAAATGCGCGTTCAATGCGGAAAGCCAAAATGGCCTCTTTAATTTTGCGCTCGTAAGAAACTTCATTGGTCAGCAAAAAGTTTTTCGCGACCTGTTGGGTCAGCGTGCTTGCCCCCACGGGACGACGCCCCGATCCGATGTTTTTAATGTTGGTGACAACGGCCCTCAACAAAGACAGGAAGTCGACGCCGGAATGGCTGTAAAAATTCTTGTCTTCCGCCGACAACACCGAATAAATGACTTGGGGCGGCATGGCGCGAATGGGCACAAACACACGGCGTTCGGTGGCATATTCCGCCAACAACTGTCCATCATCCGCATGCACACGGGTCATAACCGCCGGTTCGTAATTTGCCAATTGTTGGTAATCGGGCAGATCTTGACCAAAATGCCAAAATATATAAATGACCCCGGCCGCCGCCGCAACGCCGCTAACCAAGCCTAAGCTCAACAAAATCCAGAATATTTTCAAAAGCTTAGACATGAATTCAGCGGATGTCCCTTAGACCGTGTTTCGTGTGATGTTTCGTGGTGATGTTCTGTGATGGCGTTTATAGCGATACTTTGTGACTATATTTCGTCAATTTTATGAATATTACCGCGCGTAGGCTTGCTCAACACTTCTAAAATGCCGATCAACTCCGCGAGTAATAGCATGGGCAAGGGTTAGGCGATACTTTTTGGTGAGCAAGTTTCGTTCGTCTTGACGATTGGATAAAAACCCAGCCTCAACCAAAACAGACGGCATATCGGGCGCTTTCAACACCGCAAAGCCCGCAAAACGGTGCGTGTTGCGCAACAATCTAATTTTACGTTTTAATTCATTGACGATATCTTTGGCCACCAAAGCCGATTGATTCATGGTTTCACGCTGTGCCAAATCCAATAAAATGCCCGTAACCTCAGAGCTTTCCGTGCTGAGGTCAATGCCGGCGATCAAGTCAGATTTGTTTTCTTTGGCCGCCAACTTGGCAGCTTCTTTGTCCGATGCTTTTTCAGACAACGTGTAAATCGACAGGCCCCGGGTTTTGTGGTTGGGCACGGAATCCGCATGAACCGAAATAAACAGTTCTGCCCCCGCATCATGGGCAATTTTCACCCGATCCCGCAAGCGATGAAAAATATCACGCCCCCGCGTCATGACAACGGTGTAACGGCCGGTGGCTTCCAACGTTCTTTTTAAATCCAGCCCCAAAGCCAAGGTCACATTTTTTCATAGGTTTTGCCGATGCCAATGGTGCCCGGGTCAATCCCACCATGACCGGGGTCGATGGCGATAATTCGTTTTCCGGAAATTTTCGGCTTGCGCGGCGGAATGGGCGGTGTTGAGGCTTGTTTATTGGTTTGCCCAGAAACACGCTTGCGATTTTGAGGAACCTTTAAGTTTTGGGAGGAGCTGGCGACGAGGGCGGCCAAATCTTTTCGATCTTTCGCACGCTTGGCGGCAAGAGTTTCTAAAAATTCTGTTTCCGAGGTGGGTTCCAAGTCCAAAACCAGGCGCCAATAGTTGCCTTCCAGGGGTTTGAGCAAGAAAATTTTATGGACCAATACAGGCCCCTTAAGGTCGAAAACCATGCGCGATGTGCCCGGTGTGAACAAGCCATAGCGCATGCGCGCCAAAAGACCTTTGTTTTCTGGCAAAATATCCGGGTTAATGTCCCATTTTACCTCTGGCAAATTCATCACCACCCGGTACGGCTCGGGCAAGGTAAAGACGTTAAACTTAACCGCTTTGTCGAGCTCTAAAACAATGCGCGTGCGCGCACCATGCTGGCCAATACGGACATCAGAAACACGTGGTTCAGCCGCAAAAGCTTCGGGGGAAAGACTCAAAAATCCTAAAACTGCCCATGTGGACAGCACCCAAAAGCTTATTTTCTTACATTTTTGAACAAATAACATCATCTTCCAAGGAAGGCTCCGGCTATTTCAAAAGCCTCTAAAATTAAGCAAAAGGCCCCGAATACATAGATTTTTGCCCCTATTTCGAAAGTATATAGGGGCAATCGTTAAATTTTACAGTGCGGTTTCAAAAATATAAAACATATAGACGATTGTGAAACACATTTACTACAGCTATGTTGCAGGGGCTCAAAAGTATTTCAGGGGTCTTCCCTTTTTTATTTTGAGTAATAGAGTTTTCCGCAAGCGCGGAAGGTGGAGGCGAAAGCCCGTCATATGTTTAAAGTGTTTTAAGACATTTTAAAGTGTTTTAAGACATGACGCGGCCACGCCAAAGAGGTTTTGAAGAAGGACTTGGGCAATATAAGCCCGGCTGCCTAAAAAATACCCCCACTGAGTGCCGCTTGCGCTTGAAAAAA
>JAESSV010000176.1 GCA_016763895.1 Magnetovibrio sp.
GATGCAAGCCGTGAGGATCAACAACACCACAAACAACCAATGTAAATGCAGCAACTTTTGTCCGATGCTCATTTTTGCGGAACTTAACGAGCCTTCTGAATGGAACATGACTAAACCTTTGGATCCGATGGCTGGGGCGGCAAGGGGATCAAGCGTTGAACTTCTTGCAATATATCACGGGCAATGGGCGCTGCAGTGCTGGACCCGCCACCACCGTGTTCAACCACCACGCTGACCGAAAAGCGTGGATTGTCAAACGGAGCAAAGCCAACAAACAAAGCATGATCCCGGTCTTTCCATTTCCTGTTTCTATTTTTTATGATGCCGGCTTCTCGTTCGGCTTTGGTGATGCGTTTCACTTGAACGGTTCCGGTTTTACCGGCCATGGTCTGGCTTTTGTCTTTGATGCGCGACCGAAAAGCCGTTCCGGTGGGCACGTTCACAACCCTGTACATGCCTTCTAAGACGTGTTTGAGGTGTTCGGGGATAAGACCCAGTGATTCATATTGTTCGCTGGTTGACCGCGTCGGGCCAGATTTCCCCACCCGGTCTTTGATGGTCAAATGCGGCGCCACCGCGCGTCCCCCATTTGCCAGCCGGGCCGTCATAATGGCCAGTTGCAATGGAGTTGTCAGGACATACCCTTGCCCAATACCCGCGATCAACGTTTCGCCCAACTGCCACGATGTGCCAACGGCCCCACGTTTCCAATCATCGCTTGGTATCAAACCCGATTTTTCGCCGGGAAGATCCAACCCCAAAGGAGCCCCCATCCCCAATCGTCTGGCCATTGAACCGATGCGTTCTATCCCAGTGCGTTTGGCCGCTTCATAAAAATAAACGTCGCACGATTGTTCCAAAGCCTTGTGCAAATTGACCGTTCCATGACCGCCCTTTTTCCAGCAGTGAAAAGTCGAATTGCCCAACACGATTTTTCCGCTGCAAAAGAATTTTGTTTCGGGCGTAACGGCACCTTTTTCTAAGGCCGCCATAGCCACGGACATTTTAAACGTCGACCCCGGAGCATATTGCCCCGCAATCGCTTTGTTGGTCAGGGGTGATTTTGGATTGCTCACCAAAGATTCCCATTCCGCTTGGCTAAGACCGGTATTAAAGGCATTGGGGTCAAAAGACGGGGTCGACACCAACGATAAAACTTCTCCGGAATGGACATCAACCACAACGACGGATGCACTTTTATCGCCCAATCGCTCTGAAATAAACCGTTGCAATTGCAAATCAATGGTCAAGCGCAGTTCGGTTCCGGGTTGTCCTTCTTGGCGATCGAGTTCCCGGATCACGCGGCCCAAGGCATTGACCTCGACTTGAGACGAGCCCCCTGTCCCCCGTAAAGCCAAATCATAAACGCGTTCGACGCCCGCTTTGCCAATGCGAAATCCCGGTAATTCCAACAATGGGTCTCCGGTTAATTCTTTTTCCGACACCGCCGCCACATAGCCCAAGACATGAGCCGTTTCTTGACCAAACGTGTAATGACGGCTTTGCCCCACGTCAATCAAGACCCCCGGAAGGTCTGGTGTATTGACTTCAATGCGCGCGACTTCGGACCAGTCTAGGTTTTCACGCACCGTGATCGGCACAAAGGCCCGCTTGCGTTTCACTTCGCGGCGAATGCGGCGGCGTTCCCCGGCGCTTAACGGCACGATCAAAGACAAAAGATTCAAGGTCCGTTCCACATCCCCGGCTTGTTCAGGGATGATCACAACACGATAGTTTTGCTGATCATCGGCCAACGCTTGGCCCGTACGATCAACGATTTCCCCGCGTGGCGGGGGCAATAATCTAAAGTTAATGCGGTTTTCGTCGGCCAGGGTTTTGTATCGTTCAGATTCAATCACCTGCAAATAATACATCCGCCCGACCAAAGCCGACATGAGCACGGCTTGACCCGCGCCCAACATCAAAGCCCGGCGGGAAAACAATTTGTGGCGTTCTGAATCTCTATGCATAGCTTATATCTGCGCCAAAACGGTGCGCTGCCAACGCACCAAAATTAGGGCCAAAACAGGGAAAAAACCCACCGTGACCATGTATTGAAAAAAAGCCGCTTCCACGGACGCCATGGCCGCAAAGAACAATGCGTTTAAGATCCAAATCATGGCCACCGCGCCGGCGGCAACCATGCAAAAGCCCAACCAAATGATCAAAAAAGATTTGCCTTGGAAAAAGATTTGCTGGCTCACCACAATCATATGGACGGCAACAAATACGGCGGCATTCACGCCGAACGGCATTCCAGACAATGCATCTTGGATCAGGCCTGCAAAAAAAACACCCACGGCAGGCAACAGATCCGGGCGATAAATGGCCCAATGATAAACCGCCATCAAAGGCAAGATCGGAGCGACTTCGGCGAAGCCCGGAATGTGCAAAGGCACTTGGCCCAAAACAACCAACACCAAGGTGAGAAGAAACGGAGTCAAGCTGCGAGCGATAAAATCAACACGTTGCCAAAACAGAGACCTCATCTGGACACTCCATCCCCTTTGGCGGCTGGGGCCGCATCCAAAATGCCCTGAAGACCATAATTCACGATGCGGACATATTCCAAACGATCTCGGTGCACATAGGTTTTAACCGGGACGATGCCATCTGCGCTGCGCGATATAACGCCGACGGGAATACCAGGAGGAAAAGCCCCCCCATGCCCAGACGTCACAATGCGATCCCCTGGATTTGGCACCACGCCGGGGGGCAGGTGAATCAAGCGCGGATGTTCTGTGTTATCACCCGCCAGAACCGCGCGGGTGCGGGTGGCTTCGATAACCACAGGAATACGTGAGTTCAAATCCGTAATCAGCAACACCCGAACGGACCGAGACCCAACACCGTGAACGCGGCCAACAAGGCCTTCGCCGGTGACCACGGCTTGTCCCTTGGTGATTCCTTCACGTCGGCCCGCATTGACCAAAATGGAATGCACAAAAGCGCCACCCGTATCCGCAATAACACGACCCGATACAAAGCCCGGCTCGGCACCCGGCGCAAAATTCAACAATGTTTTAAGTTGGGTGTTTTCAGCAGCCAGTTTACGGGCCGCAGATTGCCATTCTAACAAGTTTTGATTATCTGTTTTAAGTTGCAGGTTTACAGCGCGAAGTTGGCCCAAAGCCGTCAAGTCTTTGACCACACTTTCAAAGCTTGCAACCGGACGTGAAATCACTTCCAAAACCGGGGAAACACTATCAATCACGCCGGCCCGCACCCGTTCCATAACCACCACGTCGGCCTTGCCCAAAAGCATCAACGCGAACGCGGCCATCAGCAATCCGACATAGGCGAAACGATTTGCAGCACCGGTTCCGGCCTGTGGTAGGCCATGTATGCTTTTATGTTTGTTGTTCTTCACGGCGGGTTTTTCCCGAAATCGACACAAAAATTCAACGCGCTTTTGCTCAAGACAGAGCCTGCTTTCAGCACTTTACACAAATTTGATTAAGATTGTGTGCCTTTCTTCAAAACAACACCACCCGCACGATGTTTCGTGCGGGTGGTGCATAATAAGGGGATCGTTGCGAAACTTAATACATGGTGGTCAGCACGTTGCGCAGGACCTTCATTTCTTCCAAAGCCCGCCCGGTGCCCATGACAACACAAGACAACGGATCATCCGCGATAGAAACCGGCAAGCCCGTGGCATGGCGCAAGACATGGTCAATATTGCCCAACAATCCGCCGCCACCCGTATGAACGATGCCTTTGTCAACGATATCAGCCGCAAGTTCCGGTGCGGTGTGTTCCAACGCAACCTTCACGGCTTCGATAATTGCCCCGACAGGTTCGGCCAGGCTTTCCGCGATTTGGCGTTCGGAAATTACGATTTCCTTTGGCACGCCATTCATCAAGTCACGACCTTTGATGTCCATCGTGCGGCCTTCACCTTCTTCGGGTGGGCATGCGGAACCGATGGTTTCTTTAATACGAGCCGCCGATGCTTCACCGACCAAAAGGTTATGGTTACGGCGGATATAAGCAATGATCGCTTCATCCATTTTATCGCCGCCCACACGAACCGAACGCGCATAAACAATGCCGCCCAACGACAACACGGCAACTTCCGTCGTGCCACCACCGATGTCCACAACCA
>JAESSV010000177.1 GCA_016763895.1 Magnetovibrio sp.
ATTGCAAACCATTACGGTGCAAGGCCCAACGGCTCCGCACATCACCAGTGCGTCAACACTTGCCGTTACCGAAGACGCGGCGGCAAATGGCACGATAGTGGCAACGGATGTGAATGGCGATGTGTTGACCTATACGGTATCAAATGGAGCAAATGGTACCGTTGCAGTGAATTCCACGACTGGGGTCTACACCTATACACCAAATGCGAACTTCAGTGGAACAGACAGCTTTACGGTTTCCGTCTTTGATGGAAAATCCATTACGTCTGATTTTGCAGCGGCGGGTCTTGATGGTTGGACAACGTATGGTGATGCCGGAACGTTAACCCGTGATGCCGTATCCAACAGCATTACAGCATCAGATACGGTGACAGGAACGACGTGGGGGTATGTTGCTCCGACCAAGTTTATTGGCAACCAATCCGCCATGTATGGTGGGTCTTTGCAGTTTGATTTGAAAATTTCAGGGGTCAATAATTATCATCAACCGGATGTGACGTTAATCGGTGGAGCAGGTGCTGGACTAACATTGGTTTATGATTCAACAGTTGGCCCCAATAGCACGGGTTGGACATCCTTTGATGTTGGCTTGGCGGCTGGACAAGGCTGGAAAGTAGGCACATTGACAGGAGCCGTCGCGACCGAGGCGCAAATCCGGGACGTCATGTCCAATATTACGGCCTTGCAAATTCGTGGCGAATTCACAATAGGTGCAGATACAGGTTATTTGGACAACGTTGTGATGACAAATATGTACACCTCGCAATGGGCAACCGGGGCGACGGCGTCTTCTAATTATCCTAATGTAGGTCATGTACCCACAGTGGCAACGGGTGCGCCAGATGCAGTTTATGGAACCGTTGCTTCATGGGCTCCAGCAAGCAGTGGAACAAACCCGGAATGGCTTGAAGTTACGTATAGTACGGCCGTACATGCCACGGGAGTTGATATTGTCGAGACCCGAAATAACGGGTTTGTAACTCAAGTTGAATATAAGGATACTTTGGGTGTTTACCATTCGGTTTGGACAGGCACGGATACAACAATTTCTGGAGCCAACGGAACCTTTACGTTAAAGACGGTGCCCACGCTTTATCTTGTGGATGCTGTGCGAATTTCAACGCAGATTTCGGGTTTTGAAACCATTGATGCCGTAAAATTATATGGTGCGGCTTCACATACAAGTCAAACCATCGACGTCACCGTAGCGGCGGTGAATGATGCCGCCGTGATTGGCTTGCCAAGTATTGCCTTGTCCGCAACGGGGGGTGGGGCTGCGGTTATTGTGGATGCGGCGGCGACCTTGACGGATGTTGATACCGTTAACTTTAATGGGGCCACCTTAACCGTGGATGTTGGTGTTGGCGGCGCCGTTGAAGATCGCTTGTCGATCAACAACGATTCTTTTGGCTATGTTGGAGTGACGGGCACAACGGTCAGCGTGTATGGCACTGCGGTTGGCACCTTTACGGGCGGCACCAGCAATACTGATCCGTTGATCATTACATTCAATGCCAGCTCGACCCTTGAAAACGTTCAGCAGGTTTTGCAAAACGTGACCTATCAAAACACGGCAACGGCGCCAAGTCTGACGGCTCGCCCAATTTCGTTTGTGCTTACTGAATCCGATGGTACGGCTTCGACAGCCGCACTTAAATCCATCCTGATCAACGATGCTGCGACAAATGCAGCCCCGGAAATTTTGGGTCTTGCCGAAACCAATGCGGCTTTGACGTTTGATGGGGTGAATGATTATGTTGATCTTGAGGCGGCTACTACCCTTGCGACCGGAACCGGGGCCTTTACATATGAAACCTGGATCAACACGACAAGTACTGCTCGTCAACAAATTCTGACGACAGCTTATTCAGCAGCCGTTAATGGAACGACTTTGATGTATGTGGACCCGACGACGGGCAAACTTGCATTTGATACGGGTGGGGTCCCTGGACCTAAGTCAACATCCGTTGTGAATGATGGTCAATGGCACCATGTATCCGTGACGTATGATGGAACTACGGTCCAGCTATATGTTGATGGCGTCGCAGATGGTTCCGGTACGGGGAATGCACCCAATATTTCGGCTACAGCCGGTGCTCGAATTGGCTCATATTTTAATGGCACAAATGAACTTTACTTATTTCAAGGAAATATAGGTGAGACCCGTATTTGGGACAAGGCCCTTTCCAAAGCTGAAATCCAACAGGCGATGAATGCCCGTGTGGATGGCACGGATGTTATTGCAAATCTTGTCGGATCTTGGGATTTGGGCACGGCGGCGAACGGCGTTGTGAAAGATCTTTCCGGCAATGGCAATAACGGTGTTTTGGGGGCCAATACCTTTGGTGATACGGCTGAACCCACGGTGGCGGCGGCTCCGGCTGGTCCGACTTCATATGTCGATACGGTCAGTGCTACCGAAAATACGGTTTTTAACGGCGCGATTACGTCACAAGATGCAAACGTGGCAAACACCCTGAGCCACAGCCTGTATGCCAATGCTCATCATGGAACGGTTGTTGTGAATGCCAACGGCACGTTTACCTATACGCCAACCACAGATTACGCCGGACCCGATAAATTTATCGTTGCGGTCAATGATGGCACGGCAATCGTTGCCAAAACCATTTGGGTTGATGTCACGGGTGTCGCGGTCACGGTGACGGGGACAACGGGTGCGGATACTTTGCTTGGTGGCGGTGGTAACGACACCATAAATGGCCTAGCGGGTTCTGATGTTCTGACAGGCGGTTATGGGAACGATGTCCTTGATGGTGGCATCCAAAGTTGGGAAATAGATGTTGCCGTTTTCTCTGGAAAATTGGCTGATTACACCATCACACCCCATACAAATGGCATGGTTGTGGTGACAGATAATGTTCCCGGTCGTGACGGGACCGATACGCTGCATAATATTGAAACCCTTCGGTTTGCAGATCAAGATTATGTCCCAGCCCGCAATATGGATACGGGAACATGGAATTCGGTTAATCTGACGGGCAGTGCTTTGAACGACACGCTAATCGGCGGCAGTGGCGGTTTCCATGTTCTTAGCGGCCTTGGCGGCGATGATATCATCAGCGCGGGTGATGGTGCCGACACCTTGAACGGCGGCGCGGGCAATGATGTTCTTGA
>JAESSV010000178.1 GCA_016763895.1 Magnetovibrio sp.
AACAAGGCACGCCCACCATGGGCGGCTTGATGATTCTTATTGCCATGGTCGTATCAACATTGTTGTGGACGGACTTGTCGAACGGTTATGTTTGGGTCGCGTTGGGCGTCACCATTTCTTATGGTGTCATTGGGTTTTTGGACGACTATCTCAAGGTGTCTCGGCGCAGCCATGACGGATTGTCGGGAAAAATAAAACTGTTGTTACAAATCGCCTTTGCCCTAGCGGGGGCCTTTTGGATCATGCGTTTGATGCCAGAAAGCTTGGCGACCGGTTTAGCCGTTCCATTTTTTAAAGACACCTTGGTGCAACTGGGCTGGTTTTTCCCGGTGTTCGCCATGTTTGTCATGGTGGGCACATCAAATTCAGTGAACTTAACCGATGGTCTGGACGGTCTTGCGATTGTCCCCGTGATGATCGCGGCGGCGGTGTTTGCGTTGATTTCATACCTTGTGGGCAACGCGGTGTTCGCCGGATATTTGCAATTACATTATGTGCCGGGTACCGGTGAACTTGCCGTATTCCTTGGGTCCTTGCTGGGCGGCGGGCTTGGTTTTTTGTGGTTCAATGCCCCACCTGCGCGTGTGTTTATGGGCGATACCGGGTCATTGGCCTTGGGCGGGGCTTTGGGCACGGTCAGCGTCATCACCAAACATGAATTGGTGTTGGCGATTGTTGGCGGATTGTTTGTGTTGGAAACCGTGTCGGTGATCGTGCAAGTTATTTCCTTTAAGCTGACGGGCAAACGGGTTTTTGCCATGGCGCCATTGCATCACCATTTTGAAAAAAAAGGATGGGCAGAATCCACCATTGTTATTCGTTTTTGGATCATCGCCACAATTTTGGCTTTGATCGGTTTATCAACCTTGAAACTTAGATAGTTAAGGCAAGAATATGATTTCGTGCGAAGGGTTCACCAATAAACGTGTTGCTGTTTTAGGTCTTGGGAAATCAGGACTGGCAGCGGCTCGAGCATTATCGCTGAGCGGCGCCCGCGTGTTTGCGTGGGATGATTGTGAAGCCAGCCGCGCACAAGCCGCAGCAGAAGGTGTCACCATTCGCCCGTTCGATCGCATCAATTGGGGGCAAATGGACGCCCTCGTGATCAGTCCGGGAATTGCCCATACGTTCCCAAAATCTCACCCGGCGGCTTTTCAGGCAAAACAAGCCGGTGTACCTATTATTGGGGATGTTGAATTGTTGGCGACGTCTGGATCTGTTGCACCACAAATCGCAATTACCGGCACCAATGGCAAATCGACGACGACGCCATTGTTGGGTCATATCGTCGGCGAGTCCGGGCGCACGGTTGAGATTGGTGGAAATTTAGGCCCCAGCATTTGCAATATGTCCATGTTGGAACGCGATGGATTGTATGTGTTGGAATTGTCATCCTATCAATTGGAACTGTGTCCTTCGTCTCGGTTTAAGATTTCCATCTTGCTCAACATCACGCCCGACCATTTGGCTCGTCATGGCGGCATGGATGGATACGTTCTGGCGAAACGAAATGTTTTTCGCAATCAAGGCGCCGGGGACATTGCCATCGTAAGTTTGGACGATGAACCCACGGCCAAAGTTTTTGATGATCTGGATCGCAAAAAAGGGCGCACCGTCATTCCCATCGCCACAACGTGCAAAGCCCATGGTGGGGTTTTTATCGAAAATGGAAATCTTATCGATGATCTGGACGGCGAACACAAAGTCATCATGAGCCTTGGTGAATTGGAAAATTTACCCGGAATTCACAATGCCCAAAACATTACCGCGGCTTATGCTGCTGCGCGCAAAATTCGCATGGATGTTAAAGAAATTGTCGAAGGCATTAAAAGTTATCCGGGCTTGGCTCATCGTCAAGAAATCATCGAAAATTTTGACGGCATCACGTTTGTGAATGACAGTAAGGCCACATATGCAGAAGCGGCTCAAAAAGCCGTGTCTTGTTATGACAATGTTTATTTAATCGTCGGAGGCCGTGCCAAAGAAACCGGCCTTCGGGGCGTGTCTGATCTTCATAAACACATTCGCAAAGCCTTCATCATTGGTGAATGTGCCAATGACTTTGCGGCCGAACTTGAGGGCAAGGTCGAATATGAAATATCGGGGGATCTGGATACGGCAACCCATGCGGCTCGAGATGCCGCCCTTGCCGGCGGGCTTGATCATACCGTGGTGCTCTTGTCCCCGGCGTGTGCCTCGTTTGATCAGTTCAATAATTTTGAATCCAGAGGTGATGCTTTTCGCAAAATTGTCGACACTATGCGCATCGAAAGGGGGCCCGTATGAGCACCTTTACCCGGACTGACACCTCTTTGGTCAGCCGTTGGTGGTGGACCATTGATCGGTGGACATTGTTGTCGGTTCTGATGATTTCAGCATTGGGAGCCTTGCTTGTCTTGGCGGCCTCACCGGCTGTTGCTGAACGCATAGGCTTGGAAAGCTTTTACTTTGTAAATCGTCACTTTGTCTTTTTGCCGGTGGGACTTTTGATGATGGTGGGAACGTCATTGTTGACCCCACGGGCGGTTTTGCGATTGTCTCTGGCGGTTTTTATTGGCGCCATATTTGCCATGGTTCTGGTGTTGATTCTTGGCACAGAAGTTAAAGGAGCCACGCGTTGGATTTATATCGCGGGGCTGTCTTTGCAACCCTCAGAATTCATAAAACCCAGCTTTGCCGTTGTCGCCGCATGGATGTTTTCGGCGCAAAAACTGAATGATGATATTCCAGGATACGCCATTTCGATTGGCTTATTTATTTTGGTCGCGGGTTTGTTATTGTTGCAACCCGATTTCGGAATGACCGTTGTCGTCGCCTGTGTTTGGGCGGTGCAATTCTTTATTGCTGGGTTGCCTTTGATCTTGGTTGGCGCCGTGGCCTTGTTGTTTATTTTCGGTGGATTTGGCGTCTATATGACCTTTGATCACGTGCGCACGCGCATCGATAATTTTATCGACCCCATCGGAGGTCAAGGCTATCAGGTGGAACGCTCATTAGAAGCATTTTCCAACGGCGGCTTGTTTGGCCGAGGACCGGGTGAAGGCCGGGTTAAGGAAGTTCTGCCCGATGCCCATACGGATTTTATTATGGCTGTGGCCGGAGAAGAATTTGGTTTGCTGGTGTGTTTGTTGATTGTGGTTTTGTTCGCGTTCATCGTGTTGCGGGGGTTTTCGCGTGTGTTCAAAGAAAGTGATTTTTTTGTCGTTGTCGCGACCGCCGGCTTGCTCACACAATTTGCCTTGCAAGCGATCATTAATATTGCTTCAACCACCAACCTTATTCCGCCCAAAGGCATGACGTTGCCGTTTATCAGTTATGGGGGATCATCCACCTTGGCGTTGGCCTTGGGCATGGGTATGATTTTAGCCTTGACCCGTATTCGCGCAGGTGAAAATTCCAAACGGGGGCACATGCGATGAGGTCTCTGCATATTCTATTGGCCGCAGGCGGAACCGGCG
>JAESSV010000179.1 GCA_016763895.1 Magnetovibrio sp.
CCCAAAGGGTTGCTGTTTCTTGATCCTTTAGGCCCACAAAAACTTTTGCCATTTGGAAATTAATATCAGCCGACCTGGGGTAAACCTTAAAGCCCAAGTCCAAAAGTTCCTTGGCAAGCTTAAACTTTCCAGCCTTGATCAGGTCTTCGCTGGGCAAGGTATAGGTAGAAATCGTTTGATACGGATTTAACAGCACAGATTCAGCAACTTTTTTAACAGCCTCGTCGTAATCGCCATTTTTCAAAGCGACAAAACCTAAGCCCTTTGTCGATAGGTATGCTTTGGGCTCGTTGTCCAAGACCGCTTGAAAGGATTGTTTCGCCGCAGCGTAGTCTTTTTTATAAAAGTCGATCCAGGCTAAACCATCGTCAATTAACCATTTGAATTCGGGTTTGGCTTCCGTTCGCGCTTTTTCAAATGTCGCCGTAGCTTTGTCGAAAAGCCCAGCTTCGGACTGAGCCCATGCGATATTATACAGGTTCAAAGCCGCCCGTTCTGCGGCAATACGGCCACTTTGCGAATAAAAGAAATTCGCATCAATTTTAAGCGCCGCATCAAAGGCTTTTTTGGCCTCTTTATTTTTGCCTTGTGCCAAAAGCGTCCAACCGCGTCCATCTTCGGCAGATGGGTTGTCGTCATTTCTGGCTTCTGATCGCTTGGCCTCAAAGGCCGTTAAAGCGTCGTCAAACTGCCCCTTGTAATAGGCGTCCCAACCGTCTTTAACCAAGGCCATTTTGCGAAATTGGATGTTGACAAAACCCGATTGAGCCGCAATGTAGCCGGGGATGATTTTTTGTGCAGCCTTGAAACTTTTTTCAGCTCCTGAAGTATCGTCTTTGCCCAACCGTGCCCAACCAATTCCCGCGTGGGCATCGGCATTTTCTTTTTGATCGTTCGCCTTGGCAAAGCTTTCTTTAGCCGCATCATATTTTTGCAAGGCCAACAAAGCCCAGCCGCGTCCGGTATCGGCTGAAATCGCCGTTCCTCCCGCTTCCTCATATTGATCAAAGCGGTCCACGGCTTTCTGGCTTTGCCCACCATAATACAACCCCCAACCCAAAGACAGCAGCCCGTCTTTGACCAAGGTTTTTGACACGCCAATGTCATCAAACACGGGGGCAATGTACGTTGGCGCTAAATATGCCGCCGCGTTTATTTTTTTTGCCGCCGTATTGTCGTCCTTCAAGGCAAACGCCGCTTGGGCGTACATGAATTGAACATCAGCCGAATAAGGATAAATCTTTTCCGCCAATTGCAAAATTTTCTGAGCTTGTTCAAACTGTCCTTCATCCACGAAAGTCTTCGCGGGTTTTATATATGTCGCAAGAGCCTGGTATGGGTTTTGCACCAATGAAGCCGTGATATAAGACGCTGCGGCTTGATAGTCAGCATTTTTCAAAGCCACCATGCCCAAACCCGTTTTAGACAAATAAGCGTTGTCGTTGGACGCAACGATAGAAGAAAAAGCGGCTTTCGCCTTGTCCAAGTCCCCTTGATAATAAGATATCCAAGCGAGCCCATCCTCAATCAACCACTGCATATCAACAGGCGTGTCCGAACGCGCACGCGTGAATGTTTCCAAAGCCTCATCAAAACGGCCAAGGTTGGTTAAGGCCCAGGCTTGATTGTACGTCACCAAAAGCATGCGTTCTGCGGCCACCCGACCACTATAAGAAAAGAAAAACTCAGAATCTATTTTAAGCGCCTTCTGGAACGCATCTCGGGCTTCTTGAGGGCGATCAAGAGCCAACAGAACCCAACCCCGACCATCTTCGGCGGAAGGATTTTGCTTGGACAACGCCTCCGCAGATCGATCCGTGAAGATGTTCAACGCCATCTTATAATCACCCGCGTAATACGCTTGCCAACCCTCAGCAACCAGTTTGGTTTTATTGTACTGAAGCGCGCCAATTCCGGCTTGTGCGACAAGATGTCCGGGCTGTAGCTCTAGGGCTTCGCGAAATTTACGCTCGGCCAAATTCACTTTGCCTTTGCCCAACAATACATAACCAAGGCTTGCATGGAATGCCGGGTTATCGGGGTTTTTCTCGATCAAGGATTGATAGATTTTGGGGCTGCGATCGAGATCATTCAAACCGGCAAGAGACCCGGCCAACAAACCTTGCAAGCCGCCGTTATCATCATTGATTTTCAAACCGGCAAGAGATTGTGTGAGGGCTTCTTCATAATTTTGTTCAATGAGTGCCGCTCGCGCCAATCCGTCTCGGCAAAAATAGCAGTTCTTTTCGCGCCGGATGCCCCCTTCAAATTTATTTTTTGCGGTTTCCCAATCCCCTTGACGGGCCGCCAGCCAGCCCATGCTGACGCTGTAATCGGGCATGGGGTCTTGGAAGCGGTGATAAACGCGGTCTTCCATGCTGAATTCATCATGGGCGGTTTCAAAATCGCCCTTGTTCATGGCCAACCAACCTCTGGCATCATAAACCATATAGCGTTGCCAACCATTTTTGGAATCGTCGGCCTTTTCTAGATATTCTTGGGCTAGGTCATAACGCCCCATTTTGATGCTGCACCACGCAATGCCTAGGCGAACATCAAAGTTTCTAGGATATTCTTTTTCCATTTCACGAAAAACTGCGAGGGCCGAGCCATAATCATCGAGCATAAAATAGCTCCAACCACGGATGCTCAAAGCACTTTTGCTGTCGTCTCTTCGTGATTCTTTGAGGGATGTTTTAAAGTCACGATCAATGAACTTTTTGGTCCACGTATCCGCCGTAAAGGCCTGTGCGCTTGTGATACCGATTGTCAGGCTTAAACCCACCACAATCGTCAATGCAGGAACGATCTTTTTAAACATATAATCCTCGCTATAAAAGTTTGACCCCTATAAATAGAAGTTCAATTCATAACATAAGATTAACGCCCATACGACGGCTAAGCCATTCGTAATATGGACTATGTCTGTCGAAATAGTGTGAGTAAAACTTGGTCGACCCAAGCGCCATTTCGAAAAGCCTTTTGGTGCAAACACCCGTCTTCTTGAAAGCCGACGCGTTCATGGATAATTCGCGATGCGATGTTAGGGGACAGATAACTTGACGTAATTTTACACAACCCCAAGGTGTTAAATGCTTCTGCTACAACAGCCCGCAAAACGCCTTCGCCAAACCCCTTCCCCCATAATGTGGGATCGCCAATGACAAAAAAGAAGCGAGCCGTTCCCAATGTAAGGTCAGGTTCTTCTAACCCCGTCAATCCAATGAATTCCCCCTTATATTCAATTGCCCGTCGATACCAAACAGGGGCCATGACGAAGTTTTCAATATGTTGGTAGCTTAAAGGAGTCTGGCATTCATCTTCTAACCAAATGGTCACGGCCGGATTTTGCAGAAATTGGTGATACAAAATGACATCTTCTGTCCGTGGGACACGCAAAACAAAGGGCTCGCGCTCTGCCCTTTGAAACTGCCGCCGTCGGCCATCCGTCATTATGAAATCGCTCCCTTTTCCCCTAACAATATAGAATATTTATTAGATGAACATGGACTAATTTTCAAAATTTGAAGCCAGCGTTCGGGTTTGCCGTGGGTTTTCCGTGGGTTTGCGGACGATAGGATGCGCCCCGAAGCTGATCGGGAGCCGTGTTTTTATTTTTGTCCTCATTTGCGGTCTTTCAAACCATCAAAGTCCGAAACCAAACACCTATCATCAACCAAGTTACATTACTGGCCGGGCAAGGTTGAAGTGTCAGCAGTAACCGCAGCCTTGGCTTGATGGATCGTTGAAGTCTGACCTGCTTTAAACCGCGCCGCCAAGTAAGCCGGCGGGATCGCTTGATATTCTAAAGATACCCGCACGGAATCTGGCGTACCGTTGATTGCATCAAGCGGGATTGAATAGCGCAGTTGATCAGATCCTGCCAATTTGGACGTCGTGTAGTGTAGGTCACTCGCAATGGCGCTGTTAAGGGTCAGCGGTTTGAGTTGGGGTTCAGTGGCATAAGCAGATGAGCACTGCTTGATACCAAAAACCATTTTACCTGCGTTGGGATCACTCTTGCCCCCCAACTCTTCCGGTCCTTTGAATCCGCGAGGCAAGATCCGGTTGTCATCGGCACAGTGTCGAGCTTTTCGACTGCATCCGGTGCTATGATGTTGCTCATATCTGAATCAAATGTGGCCGTGAACTCATATTCCAGAGGAACCGGATTTGCGGTCTGGCGCTCATCGACATGGTACGTATGTTTAACGCCATAAAAAACTTTATAAGATGTGCCGTCCCATTTGCCCTTACCTGTCTTAGGACCCATCCGGTGGCAGGTCTCGCAAGAGACCCCGTCGCGCGCAAGAGAGCCGTATTTTGCATAAAGCTGCGGGTTATCTTTGACGCTGATCCCGGCGATGGGTGCGCAATCTTTGTTAAAGGGATAAGCCTTGCCGCGTTGCTTTTCAGACAGAATGCCTGGCACCGTGGCATAAAAAACATCCGTGCAAGAGTGCGGATTGCTGGTCTTAATTTGCGCGTCATTCACATTCAGGGCCCGCTTGTAATCACCCCTTACAGCTGGCTTGGTCGTCAGGCCCATAATATCCACCTTTAATTGACGCTCACCCATCTCGCCATGGCAACTGAACCAAACATCCTGAATCACCAGAGGACCTGTGTAGGTATGGACATTGGCCTCGGATTCGACCTGAGCCTGCCAGATCGGGTCCCGCGTGGACAGGCGCTTAACCGAAGCATTCCAGTCGCCATACTGGGACCAATTGGCAAGCCACTTTTTATGCTCGTCGACATACATCATTTCGGGGAGACCACCACCTTCGACATATAAAGCGCTGTCATGACAGGCTTGGCAAAACTTTTCTTGCAAACTAACGGATAGCCCTGTGGGAGGAACTGGGGGTGCTAGGGTCGCAATTTTCCGTACTATGCTCTTTTTTCCCGGCGCGCTGCGGCGGAAACCGGACGATCTCTTTTTTTGACTGTCTGAGAGGTAGTTTAAAGGAGGGATGGGTGTAATAAGTGTTATTGAAAAAATTCACAAAATCAATTGCATCTATGCTGCCCTCGGCCAGAGGCTTGCTGGGGGTATCACCCGACTGGAATACCGGTTTAGGGATCGTCTGCCCGTCATTTTGAGAAACGGCCTGAGCCTGTGCGTCGTTGGCGGGTGCAGTCTGATGCGGTTTGCCCATGAAAGCGCAACGCAAGCCCAATTAAAGGGTCGCAGCGATCATACTTGATCCTTAACGTTTTTCCGACAAGTCCATATGTCGATCGCATTAGGGCGAGTTTCCGTTGACGCCCATGACGGAAAGCCAATCCAAACGGAGGTCAAAGAAGCTACGGCTGCCCCTCCGTATGTTATAAAATCACGTCGCTTCATACCGTCACCCAACTGTTCCGTTAAAAGGGTATCCATAGGTGGTTAAACATAATATTTTTTACAATTCAAGGTATGTTTTTTGGATCGTGTAAATCATTGAGTTGTGGATCAATTCATCCACAATCGGATGGCTAAGGTATAGACATCTGTAGAAAAATGGGCCGCACCATCGAGATTTTAGTTGTAATCTTGGAGGATCAAACCACACGCAAGATATTTACAGCCGAGTTCCGCAAAGAGAACCGGAAACGACCTGAGAAGCGTAATATTTTTAAAGAACCACAGCCTTCTTCGTGGTCCAGAGGTGATGAGGTCTCAATTTATAAAGGCGGCAAAAGGTAATAACGCTACGCCGTCCAAAACCGAGGCTCATTCATCACTCAGATCGAGGTGGCCAATATTTTTCAACCGGTGATTAAATGGAACTGAGACGCCATGGCATTAAAGCGTCCCTTCTCGGAAAGGGGATTTCTATGATCATGCACCCGCTGAGACATTCTTCAAACTTTGAAGGCCGAACTGGTCTGGCGAACAACGTATGCAACACGATTTCAGGCTAAAATATCCAACAACACCTTCTAGAATCGTCGCAAGCATTTGGTCTGCGCCCCTCAAACAAAAAAAATCCCCTTCCATCTTGATGATGATAAGGGGACCTTTGATAAGCCGCATAATGGGCATGGTAAATGTCGGCATTGGTCTTTGCGACAACGTGGCCGGTGCTGAACTGCTAATCGGCTTCAGTTTAAGTCCTCTTGCCAATGAGCGCGCCAGGCCTGGAACATCAACACCGTCCACAACTGAACTTCATTGTTGGTGCGACCGGACAGATGAGCGTCCCATGCCGCGCGAATAGGCGCCGCGTTGAGCAAGCCGTCTTGTTCCAGTTTTTTAGGATCAAGCAAGTCTTCGGCCCACTCCCGCAACGGACCGGACAGCCATTTTCCGATGGGGATTCCAAAGCCCATTTTGGGGCGCTCGAACAACTCTCGTGGCACATGACGGGCCAAAACTTCACGCAAAATCCATTTGCCCTGCCCATTCCTTACCCGCATATTTCGGGGTATTTTATAGGCAAATTCGGCAATGCGGTGATCCAACAAGGGAACCCGCGCTTCTGAGGACACCGCCATGCTGGCCCGGTCAACTTTGGTGAGGATATCGTCTGGTAAATAGGTTAAGCCGTCCAAAACCTGCATGCGTTCTTGGAACGGCTGAACCTCATGTTCAAGGCTTTGATCCCACAACACATCATGGGGCTCATTTGATCCGGGCACCACCAATGCCGGGTCTTCCCACACGGTGACCAAACGGCGAAACAGTTCGGCTTGATCGGTGAGGCTTAACACGTCGGCGGCTTTGTGAGCCTTGATGCCCAACAATTGCGGGCGAAGCTTAGCCGGTATGATTTTGCCCAACACGTCCCATTGATCGGGGCTCAGGGCGCGAATGGCCCCGGCCGATCCGTGTTTCACAAAGCCCGGCAACGGCCCGGTTTTGCGCCACAAGCGATCGCCCCAGAAATAGCGGTTATAACCACAAAAAAGCTCGTCCCCACCATCCCCCGAAAGGGCCACGGTGACGGATTTTCGGGCCATTTGGCTGACCAAAAAGGTTGGGATTTGCGAACTGTCGGCAAACGGTTCGTCGTAATAGTTGGGTAAATTTGGGATCACGGACCGGGCGTCATCAGGCGTCACGTACAGTTCCGTGTGATCGGTGCCAAGATGCTTGGCAATGGCTTTGGCATGTTCGGCTTCGTTATAACCGGGCTCGCCCATGCCAATGGAAAAGGTGTGCACGGGCCCGGAATTTTTCGCCACCATGGCGGCAACCACGGTGGAACTGTCGATGCCGCCGGACAAGAATGCACCGACCGGAACGTCGGCCACCATGCGGCGGCCGACCGCGTCTTGCACCAAATCGTCCAGCTTTGAAATCGCCTCATCATCGCCAATGTCTAAGGGGTTAGCCAAACCTTGTGCCGCGACAGAGCGCAATGACCAATACTGTTCAATTTTTGACGCACCATTCGACCATGTCACCATATGGCCCGGCATAAGTTTTTGAATGCCTTTGAGAATAGAATGAGGGGCCGGAACATAATTAAAGCGCAGGTACGATGCCAACGCATTTTTATCAATCTCTTTGCGCCAACCGCCAAGAGCCTTTAAGGATTTCAATTCGCTGGCAAACAAAAACGTGCCGTCGACTTCGCCCCAATACAACGGCTTAATGCCAAAGCGATCGCGGACCAATGTCAGGCTTTGGGTTTCTCGGTCCCACAGAACAATGGCAAACATGCCGATGAGTTTTTCGACGGTGGATTTGAGGCCCCAACGCGCACAGCCTTCTAAAATGACTTCGGTGTCGGAATGCCCCGTCCAGTCAATGCCGTCTAAACCTTGGCGCAGCTCTTCGGTGTTATAGACTTCGCCGTTGTACACCATAACGAACCGCCCGGAAGCGCTGACCATGGGTTGGTGCCCGGCAGGGCTTAAATCGATAATGGACAAACGGGCTTGGGCCAAGGCAATCCCAGCCTTTGCATCCACCCACACGCCGTGATCATCCGGCCCCCGGTGCACCATCGCTTTGGCCATGGCCTGACCATTTTGGTGCAACACGTCTTGGGATGATGTGGCGCTAA
>JAESSV010000180.1 GCA_016763895.1 Magnetovibrio sp.
AACAATCGTCCCAGATGAATGGCCATCTAACCGATTGGGGAAACCCAACGGCAGACAAAACCCGGCTTACAGGCCATCTGATCCTTTTGTTTTATCACCGGGCCAAATCAACAAGCTTTTTTAAGCCGCCCAAAGTTGGCGTTCCGGCAACCAGTCTGTCGCCGGCAATAAAAGCAGGTGTGCCTTTTAAGGCCAGGACCTTGGCAAGTGCGAAGGTGTTGTCCAAGGTGGCGTTGATTTCGTCTTTGTATGTGTCCATATCGCTTTTAAGGCGATCCACGTCCAGCCCCGAAGCTTTGGCGATCAACAAGACTTGCTCTTTTTTGGCCAACCTGGTTTTCATCAAGGCCAAGTTAAAGGCTTTGTATCCGTTTTGTTTTTGCGAGGCCAGGGCGGCCTGAGACGCAAATGTCGACACCGGGCCCAAAACCGGGAATTCTTTGGCCACGTAGCGAAGAGTAGGATCGCTTTCCAACAGCCGCATCACATCGGGATGCACGGCTTTGCAATAGGTGCAATTGTAGTCAAAGAATCCGACCAACGTCACGGCGCCATCAAGATTGCCCAGCACCGGGTCTCCGGCGTAGCGGGTCAGGTCGGCTTGATGGGCGGCAAGGGCGGTTCTGACTTGTTGTTGGCTGAGCTCAGCGGGCTGGTTGTTTTTTTGTTGTTCAAAGTACAAAAACCCAGATCCCCCAGCCACCACAAAGGCCAGCAGGGCTATGAAAATCGCGATCCGTTCAACCGTTCCCATGAGGTTAAGTTAGTCTTGAGTTTCTGGAACGGCCGAGACTTTTTTGGCTTGGCTGATTTTTATGATCAAAGATGCCGCAACAGCCACGTTGATGAAGTCCCAAAGCGGATGAGCGGTTGGCGCAAGGGAGTCAAAACCCGGCACAATCGCAATGGCCAGAGAATACGCAGAAGCCAGCGCCAACGCCAAGGCGGCAATGGTTTCAAGGCTGAAAGAGCCTTGTTTCAAGCGCGCCAAAGCACCGATGTACAAATGTGATCCCGCCCACATGAACACAGGCACGGAAATCAGCGCCATAATGGACCAGGCCAAGCCTTCGATATAACTGCCGGCCGGAAGCTTTTGGGCAACGCCGGGCACCAAAGTAGGGTTCATTACGATGATGTTGGGGATCGAAATCAAGGCGGCAAGGATCAATTTTCCCTTAAGCTCGTCAATTTCTTTTTCGTGCGCCGTTGGGTTCGTTTGGGCGGTCATTGGGTACCTCAATTTGAAAGAATGCGGGTTTCTTGAGTTTTTGAATTTAGCTTCTGCTTTGTCTATACGACAGGCCCCATAGACAAAGCAATAACCGATGTTCATGCTGCGGATATTAAGACCATAGTATGGTCAAAATATGACCAAAAAATTTACTGTTAAATCAGCGACCAACGTGTACGCTTAACGTATGGCTTTGCACAAACAAAACGCACGAGAGTTTTTGGTCAAAGGCTTGCACAAGGCTTTTGGCGCAAACGTTGTCTTGCAAGGGATTGATCTGGATATACGCCAAGGCGAACTGGTTGCGATTGTTGGCGGGTCGGGGTGCGGTAAAACGGTTTTGCTCAATATCATTTTGGGTCAAATCAACGCCGACAAGGGCCAGGTTCAAGTCGCAGATCACGGCAAAGACCAAGCCCCCTTGGTCGACTTGATCCAGTTGAGCACGACCCAAATGGATCAACTGCACACCCATTGGGGGGTTGTGTTTCAAGCCAATGCGCTATTTTCCGGGTCGGTGTTTGATAACATTCAGGTGTGGCTGGATGAAATCAAACATTTGAAAAGTGGCGAAATTTTAGCCATCGCCAAGCGGTCTTTGGCTGCGGTTGCGTTGCCGGTCACGGATGATTTTTTAGGCCGAGACGTGAACGAACTATCGGGGGGCATGGCAAAACGTCTGGCGGTGGCAAGGGCGTTGTCTATGGCGCCCAACGTGATTTTTTATGATGAACCCACAACGGGGCTGGACCCCACCAGCGCCGGACAAATCCAAGATTTGATCCTGGCCACCCACGAACAAGCACAGCATCAAGACAAGCCCCAAACAACGTTTATCATCACCCATGATAAGGACTTGCTCAATCGGTTAGAGCCACGCATCATCATGCTTCACCAAGGCAAAGTCTTCTTTGATGGCGCGTTCGAAGACTTTTTTAAATCCACGTCTGCCATCGTTCGCCCTTATTTTGACCGCATGCCGGTGTTGCATTCGGGGGCAGCTTAAAATCGTCCTTTGATGTTAAGGCTGTGCCGATACCCGTTGGTCAGTGTTGTTTCTGAATACTTTTGCTTTTCGTTCATGAAGGTTTTGATTAACGTTATTTTTTTATGGTCCCCAAAGAAATGTTTTCGGTAATCACCATGGTGCATAAAGCCTGATTTCTTGTGCAATAGGGACCATCTTATCTTGTTTTTGGGGAGGTGGTTTTTACCCTTTAAGGCCTGTACAAAGGCATCCGGCAGCCAGTCCGTTGCGGCAAAAAGAGCCTTTATATTTGCAACGGCCTTGTTCACGTCTGGTCCATTCAGCGGATCGACTTCGGTTATAATCTCATCAATTTTTTCGGCAAGATGATCAAACTCTATGAAGTTGCCACCAACAAGGTGAAGGTCCTTTGTTTTTGCGGTGTATTCGGTATATGTCTTTGATTCAATTCGGCAATTCATCAATTTTACAAATTCCATATAGGCCCCAAGAAGCCATAAAATCAAATAAACCGACCACAGCTTGTGGTTTTGAAATGATTTGTATGAATTTGCGACGAGGCGGTCATGGGATTTGATGAATGCCTTTGTCCGCTCTTCATAAACTTTAAAGTTTTCAACCGGGTAGTCTTTGTTGTTATCCAAAAGAGGGGTTGCGAGTTGGCCGACGCAGCTGAGCGAGGCATACATGCCTTTTGAAAATAACGGGTCAACAAAGCCCGCCGCATGCCCCAATAAAGCAAATCGTTTTCCGATCAGTTTTGTCGAGCTGTATTGAATGCGGCCGCTTCGGGTCCATTGACGGACAGACTTGGTGCCGCAAAATTGCCGTTCAATGTCTGGAAATCTTTTGATAAATGAAAAGAACTCATCGCGTGGGCTTAAATTTTTATTTTCCGGATGCTTTCTTGGGTCCAACATTAAGCCCACACTGCACAGGGGGTTGGTTGATTTTTTATGGTTGTTAAAAGGGATCACCCAAAGCCAACCGCCATCGAATACGTGATGCAATGTGCCCTCGGTAAGCGGGTAAGGAAAGCCAAACTCTTTTTCGCTCGCCGCTCCATCATGAAAGCTTGGCACATCGATCATATGGGTGAAAATACCCCTGGAATGTGTTTGTAGGTCATAATCGCGGAGCTTGAATTTTTCGGCAATGATCGATTTATAACCGCCGGAATCAACGATAAAATCAGCCTTAAATGCCTTATGGTCTGTTTTTATGGTTACGCATTTATCGGTGATCGTGATGTCGTTTACGGGGGTGTTTTGTTTTACGGTTGCCCCGTACGAAATGGCGATAGAGGTGAGAAAATAATCGGAATCTTGGCGGTAAACATGAAGCTCGTGCCCGTGCGGCTGTTTGGGAATAACAGCCTGAAAAGATCTGTTGAAATTCAGCGGCTCGTTTTCTGAATGGTGCAAGAAGCTGAAATGCCTTTTTATGCCATGAGAATTTCCAACAATCGGCAGAAAGTTTTCTGAACTGTAATAGGCAAGTTCAGGCACATCATATAATGTCGCCAAGGCTCTGAGCGTTTCAGACGTTTCCAATATCATGGATTCACCGATGGCAAATCGCGGGTGGGTCTTGGCTTCGAGAACCAACACGCGTTTCCCATGACGGGCCAGAATGGCGGCCAACGACGCCCCTGCAATTCCAGACCCGATAATGGCGATGTCAAACGTGTCGCTCATGATGCGGCCGCCGTGACAAGATTGTTTTTCCGCAAGATGTCCAAAAACAGCTCAGGTTCAGGGCGAACGCGGTAATTATCGGTTTCGTGAGTCCAAACAATTTTCCCCATTGCGTCTGCGATAATGACTGTTGGCAACACGGTTTCCGTATCATAGCCCATCATATTCATGCCAAAGGGCAAACCGTTGGGCAAAGCAATGCCCAGCGCTTGGGCGGCCTCATTTTTAACATCTGTGAAAAACTTGAATTTGACGTTGAACTTTTTGGACAACGCGATGGTGTTCTTGTGAGGTTGAGGCGAAATTAAGGCCACCCGGACGCCCATTTTGTTTATTTCAGAATACTTTTTCGTAATCTCTTTAACTTGAGCCATACATAAGGGACACCAGTTCCCCCGAAAGAAAATCATGATGATGGGGCGGTCAATTAACAGTGAAGACTGTACAACCCTATTATTGACATCCGTCAGTTTGAAAGGAGGCAATGTTGCGCCAACTTTAAGCTTCGCATTCATTTTTCGGCCAAAGCTCGAATACCA
>JAESSV010000181.1 GCA_016763895.1 Magnetovibrio sp.
CTTTTGAGTTGAATATGGAACAAGAAGTCGATGTTTACACGGATGCAAAAGGCGTGGTTATTGAAATGGCCAGCAAATCGTTTTTTATTCCCGGCACATCAAAAATAACCCCAAACGGACTTTTAATGATTGCAGGGTGGTCAGAAACCCTCACCAATGACAAGTTTAAATACTTTTATGTTGAAGTCGAAGGTCACACCGATGATGACCCCATTAACACCCCACAATTCCCCTCAAATTGGGAACTTTCTGCGGCGCGGGCCGCAGCAGTTGTGCGTGTTCTTGAAACACGTAACGTGCACCCCTTCCAACTAAAAGTGGTTGGCTTTGGCCCCTCTCACCCCAAAGTCCCCAACCGAGACGCCCAAGGCAACGCAATTAAGGCCAATCAAGCTAAAAACCGCCGCATCGTTGTTCATTTGGTGCAAATGTTGCCGGGTGAGAAAGCCGAACTCGACGATGTCTTATTGCAAGAACGCTTGGCCGAAGAAGAACGTCGCCGCGCGATTGAAGAAGAAGCACGCCGGAAGAAAGTTCAAGATGCCGTTGGTGCCGCAACCCTAGCCACTCCATAAGCACAAATATAAAAAGGTGAGGCTCAGTCGTCGCCGAAAGTTATGGTTTGGCCTTCGCGCGCGACAAAGGTTTCTGACCATTGTGCGTGAGCCTCTTCACCAAGCTTGTCCATAAAATCATCCGTGTGTTCTGGATCATGATGGAAAATTGCCATGGATTTAGCGCCCGCCTCTTGGCACAACTTAACGCCTTGGTTCCACGTTGAATGCCCCCAACCGATTTTATTGGTGAATTCTTGTTCGGTGTATGTGCTGTCATAAATGACCAAATCGGCACCTTCGATCAGGCCCAAAATATTTTCATCCAATTTACCGGGCACATGTTCCGTATCAGAGACGTAACATATAGAGCTTCCCTGGTGTTCAATGCGGTACGCCGTCGCCCCATTGGGGTGATTTAACGGCGCCGTGCGCACATGGACGTCATCATAGACGTCAAACGAGGCCCCGGCTTTAAAGTCATCAAAAACCATTTTGGCTTTCATAGCCGACAAGGGGACCGGAAACATGGGATTGTCCATTTGTGCGGCCAACACGTTGTGAATGGTTTCTGCGCCGTCCAAATGACCCGCCATGACTTGTATGGATCGATCGGCGTCATAGGCGGGCAAGAAAAAGGGAAAGCCATTAATGTGGTCCCAATGGGTATGGGTCAATAAAATATAAACGTCTTTGACACCATCATTAATAAAGGTTTTGCCCAAGCCGCGCACGCCCGTGCCGGCATCAAGCACCAAACGATGTCCGCTGGCATTGATTTCAATGCAGCTGGTATTGCCACCATACTTAATGTGATCAATAGATGGGCAAGCGATACTTCCGCGTACACCCCAAAACTTGACAGACAGCGTCATAATATTTCCGTTATAAATTTTTTTTAATCGTCCGCTTATGGTCCTAATTTCACCTTAAGCTGTCACACCTTAGCCTAACATAACGGCGCACCCAAACATTATCCTATGTTTACGGGGCATTAAAAGTGATTACCGTCACAGCGCTCTGATAATTTTTACGCTAGGAAGCGCCGAGATATGCAACATTTCGTGCGCTCGTCCTTGATGAGCGGCGATTTCCATCAAACCAACATTGTTTTCATAAACCAACAATTTTCCTTTGGGAACATCTGAAAAAGTTTGCGCTCTGTCCAATTTGTGCCCCAATATTTCAAGTGTTTCGTGCTCAGACATTACTTTGGCCCGGATGCCCGTCATCAAATTGCCAAAACCATCGACATAAATGACAGACTTTACATCATCCTTGAACGCGGTTTGGCGAATATCATCTAGGGCAATGGGAGAAAGATCGCTTTGATCGCCTTGTGCTAACTTAGCAGCAACCGGAGCAAAGATATCGCGACCATGGAAAGTCGCAGAAACATCATCACAAATGTTCGTAATCTCAAAGGCCTGAACATCCCCCTCAGATTGACGCACAACATGTTCAAACAAACCGTTTAACGGCCCGACGAACCACCGCTGGTCAGCGAATATGGCTCCGGGTCGGCGTTGGCAACTGCCCACACCGGGGTCAACCACACAAACAAACACCGTTGCTTTGGGGAAATCACGGGTATGAGCCGCAAGCAATGCCGAACCCGCCTCGATGTTGTGGGCCGGCACGTCGTGGAATAGATCAAGAATAAGCAAGCCAGAATCGGCGCTCAACATCTTGGCCTTCATTTGCCCCGTATAAGGCAAACCAAAATCACAAAACAAAACGATCGGCGCTGTCATCGGATTCAGCCGGGTTGGCAAATGTTTAGGTCGAATGGGCAAGGAATGCCGCGTCGCCATCCTCATCTAATTGAGACATAGCCGCAACCATGGCCGCTTGAACCCTTTGAAAGGCGCGGACTTCAAGCTGGCGAATGCGTTCTCGCGACACACCATACCGCTCACCTAAAACTTCCAACGTCAACGGGTCTTCTTTAAGACGGCGTTCAATAAAGATATTGCGATCCCGTTCACCCAGATTTGCAATGGCTTCTTGCAACAATGTGTTGTTCAGGCTGCGGTCTTGTCCGTTGGACGCAAGTTCTTCTGGCGAAGCCCCCTCAGAGACCAGCTGATCTTGAAATTCGATGGTGCTATCGCCGTCTTGACCAACCGGAGCATTCAGGCTCATGTCTTTTGAAGCCAAGCGCCGGTTCATGTTGATCACATCACCTTGGGAAATATCCAAGTCATCGGACAACAATTGAGCTTGGCCCGGAGTCAATTCACCAGAATCTTCAATGCCAAGGCGTTTTTTGTGGCGCCGCAGGCTAAAGAACAGCTTTTTTTGAGCCGCGACGGTGCCCATTTTCACCAATGACCAAGATCGCAAGACATATTCGGTAATCGACGCCTTAATCCACCACATCGCATATGTGGACAGGCGGAAACCGCGTTCGGGTTCGAATTTCTTGACCGCTTTCATCAAACCAATGTTGCCTTCAGACACCAGATCCGCAACGGGCAAACCATAGCCACGGTAGCCCATGGCAATTTTCACAACCAAACGCAGGTGGCTGGTCACCAAGGTGTGCGCAGCCTCTACGTCGCCGTCATCGCGCCAACGCTCGGCAAGATTACGCTCTTGCTTGGCTTCAAGCACAGGATATTTCCAGGCTGCTTCAAAATATTGAGAAAGGCCGCCTTCTGTATTGGCAACAGAAAGGTTACGAGAACCTACAAAATTAGATTTCATGGTGAGTTAAGCTCCCAAATTAGGCAATGCGTTTGAAAACGCGAAATATAAAAACTCAGCGGATCTTCAGCGAATCTGACGACGGGTACGCATATTTTCACGGCGAACACGCACAGGTGTCGGACGGAGAGGGATCGGGCGGAGTTCAGGTTGCTTCATATTGGAAAGGGTCTTGAAAAAAATGATCGTCAGGCTGACCACGGCGGCAACACCGACGCCCATCAATAAATTTTCAAAGGTATCAAAGCGAATTGTGTCAAACGTTATCATGGATATTCTCCTTTAGAAGCAATGTCCCAACAAATCTGGACCAGAAATGCGGCAAATAAATGACGAATATAAGGTCATTCGTCTTTTTTATATCCCCACCTCAGGCACGGTATCCGCCAAATCTGGCCGGATAAACAGGCAGCAAGACCCTTTGAAGGCCTGCTACCCTAGCTCAGCCCCTTTTGGGCACCGAACACAATAACTATTCCATAAATACCTCAGCGTAGTCAAGGGTCATTACAAAAAAAACCATACAAATACCTGTGCTTTGATAAGGGTTATAATTCCTGCCACGTTGCGATAAAATGGCTTATAACAAGCTTTATCCCCCAATCTAAGTCACGCACGGAGCCTAAATGTCTTCCCCTTCTTGCCCTTCTAAATCCTTGCCATTGCGCATTATTTTGGCGCAACCCCGTGGTTTTTGCGCCGGCGTCGATCGCGCCATTGCGATTGTCAAAAAAGCTTTGCTGAAATACGGAGCCCCCGTCTACGTGCGCCAC
>JAESSV010000182.1 GCA_016763895.1 Magnetovibrio sp.
GCCTTTGATTGTATAGCCTTCGGTGTGGAGCAGCGATTTAATGCGCCCCAGAAGCTCGACATCTTGGGGTCGATAATAACGTCGCCCCCCGCCACGTTTTAACGGCGAAACTTGGCGAAACTTTGTTTCCCAAAAACGCAAAACATGCTGTGGCAAGTCGAGGAAATCAGCGACTTCGCTAATGGTCCGAAAGGCTTGGTCTGATTTACTGGACATGCGGCGTTACATACACATCAAGACTTAGGTGTGCGCTTCGCATTGATGCGAGCTTTCATCACCTGTGACGGACGAAACACGAGGACTTTGCGGGGAAGAATCGGAACTTCGACGCCGGTCTTTGGGTTCCGCCCAATGCGTTCGCCTTTTTTACGAACAGAAAAGCTGCCAAAGGATGAAATTTTTACGGTTTCATCTTTGCCTAAGGCCTCCGTCACCATGGAAAGTACGGATTCAAGCAAATCGGCGGATTCATTTCGAGACAAACCAACTTCTTGATAAACTGCTTCACTCAGTTGTGCACGCGTTATGGTTCGGTTGGACATTCATCCACCCCTTTTCCAAGAGTTAATACTGAAGGTTATAACGGCTAACAAAATCCGTCAATATCAAAGGGATGCAAGAATCCGTTGAATCAATGATTCAAGTCAAAAAAAATCCATAAAATAATACAAAAAGACTACCAGCGCACCAGTGCAGCGCCCCAAGTCAGTCCGCCACCCATGGCTTCCATCAAAACCAACTGCCCTTTTTGGATGCGACCATCCCGAACGGCCGTGTCTAAAGCCAAAGGAACCGACGCCGCCGAGGTGTTGGCATGCTGATCGACTGTAACGACAACATGTTCAGCGCTGAGCCCCAGTTTTTTAGCGGTGCTGTCCAAAATACGTTTGTTGGCCTGATGTGGGACCAACCAGTCAATGTCATTTTTCTGTAATCCGTTGGCTTCCGAAGCTTCATCCACAACCGAAGCCAAATTGCTGACGGCATGGCGAAACAATTCCCGGCCCAACATCCGGACTTTGCCCACGCATGAATTGCTTCCGGCACCGCCGTCCGTGTACAACAAATCACGAAGTCGGCCATCGGAATGCAAGTGTGTCGACAAAATGCCGGTTTTCTCATCGTCTTCGGGTTCAAAGGCTTGGACCACAACGGCCCCGGCCCCATCGCCAAACAACACACACGTGGTGCGATCTTCCCAATCTATGATGCGCGAGAAGACTTCTGCACCAATCACCAAAACATTTTTGGCTTGTCCGGCGCGGATAAAGTTATCGGCTGTGGCCAACGCATAGATAAAGCCGGAACACACCGCCTGCAGATCAAAAGCCGCCCCATGGGCCATGCCCAACATGGCCTGAACCTTGGTTGCGGTGGATGGAAATGTGTTATCGGGCGTGGTCGTCGCGACAATCACAAGATCCAGGTCAGAGGCCGAAATTCCAGCCGCTTCCAGCGCGTTTTCACCGGCCTGAAAGGCAAGAGCGGCGGTGGTTTCGCCTTCTCTTGCAATGTGGCGTTGATGAATACCCGTGCGCTCGACGATCCACTCATCGGTGGTGTCGACGGTTTTTGCAAGCTCGGCATTGGTCACAATTTTATCAGGAAGGTGTGACCCTGTGCCGATGATACGCGAACGATAAGCCATACGTTAATCCACAGTGATTTCAGAAAGCTCATGATGTTCAGAGCTAAACCGAGCATAATCTTCTTTGATGCCTTCATTCAAGCGATCTGTTATTAATTCGTGCGTTAGTTTTAAAGCGGTGCAAAAACCAAGAGCATCCGTGCCGCCATGGCTTTTCACGCAAATCCCCCCAAGACCCAAAAACATGGCGCCGTTATAGCGTCTGGGATCAAAACGGGTGCGGAAGTTGTTAATGGCTTTTCTCGCAATTCAAGCCCCAATTCTGCCAAATATCGAGCTAACCAGCTCTTGGCGCAGGGCTCCGGCGAATAACTTTGCTGTGCCTTCAACCGTTTTCAAAGCCACATTCCCGGTAAAGCCATCGGTCACGATCACATCCACGGTGCCCTGCCCGATAGCATCACCCTCGACAAAGCCGTAAAAATCGATGGGCAGATGTGTTTGGGAAAGAATGGCCGCCGCTTGCTTGACCGAATCATTGCCTTTAAGAACTTCGGTGCCCACGTTCAAGATGCCAATAGAAGGTTTGGGAATGTGCAACACATGACGGGCAAAGACTTCCCCCATCACCGCAAACTGGACCAGATTTTCTGCATCACATTGAATGTTTGCGCCCATATCCAACATCACGCATTCGCCCCGCATGGTGGGCAGCAAGGATGCAATGGCGGGGCGGTCGATCCCCGGCAAGGTCTTTAACACGAACTTTGCCATAGCCATCAAGGCCCCGGTGTTGCCCGCCGACACGACACCGTCGGCTTCACCTGAACCCACCGCATTAATGGCCAGCCTCATGGACGACTGTCGCCCGGAACGCAAGGCGATACCGGGCTTTTCGTCATTGCTGACCACATCATCGGCATGGCGGAGTTCACAAGCATCAGCCACTTTTGGATTTTTTTCCAAAAGGGGGATGAGCTTTTCCGTTTGTCCGAACAATAAAAATCGGATGTCCGGGATTTCTTTAAGGGCTAACGCCATACCCTCGACAACCATATCGGGGGCAGAATCACCACCCATAGCATCAATCGAGAGCGTTACCGTTTTTGTCACGATGTCATGACCTCAAGCCCTGTAAAATAAACGGGATTATGCTGCGTCGTCTTGAGAGACAACTTCGCGGTCATTGTATTGACCACAGGATGCACAAACATGATGCGGACGTTTCAACTCACCACAAGCGGAGCATTCTTCGTACGCATTGCTTTTCAATGCATGATGTGAGCGGCGCATGTTGCGCTTGGATGTCGTAACTTTGTGCTTAGGGACAGCCATTAGTCTTTCCTTAATTGTGGCCTAAATCGTGGCCTTAAAATTGTGGCCCAAATTCGGGCAATTCCCATAACCAGGGAAACGGGGTGATTATTTATACAAGAAATTGCTCAAAGGCAAGTATTTAGCCCATCAATCTCTGTTTTTTTTGTTTTTAGGATTCTCTTTAAGCTGAGATAAAACCGCAAAAGGATTTTTTTTCTCAAACTCGTGATCTGAAATGTCTTTTGATTTAGATACGAATCCTTCAAACACTGCGCCTTGTACGCGGGGAAAGGGGTCAATTTCAAGTGCCAATTGTTCAACAAGCGCTTCGCCGATGTTAATTTGTTCGTCAATCAAGGGTTCTGGCGGGTCCGCTTGCTCTTCGAAAAAGTCATCCGACTCCTCATCCTCGTCCTCTTCGTCTTCAATTTCTGTCGTATACTGAATTGAAAAGTTTACCGAAACATCTGTCGTCACAGGTTTAAGCGTCACACTACAGGGCTGCGTGACCGTCGCCGACAAAGTGCCCGACGCCGTAACGTCTGTTTTTGCGACCAAGGCAAAAGAAACATGAGCCTTAAAGTTTTTTAGCCCATCAACCAACAGACGTTTTTCAAGGGCTTTTAGTTCTTCATCCGTGGCCACAACGTCAAGCTCAAAAGGGCATGAGCCCAATTCAGAAAGTTGCACAATACGGGAAAATTCGCGTTTTTGGTCCATGTCGGGTCTCATCTTTGTTCTCGCGCCGGCATGTGTTAGGATTGACACAGCACCAAGACGGTGTATTTTTCGATCTTTAATAACTTATTTTGGCGCAGATATACTTGCCCAATGCATACGAAGCAAATGAACAGTTACAAAAAACACAAAAAAAATATCGCCAAGACATCGTTTTCGCCCCAGAATCTCGCATGGGCGATAGCAAGGACAGGCGCAAAAACTGGCGCAAGGACGATAGCAGGTCTTGTCGTCGTGACGCTTCTTTTGGGCGCCTGTGCACCGCGTGTTGAAACGCGGGGCAACTCCGTCAACATTGAAGATGTTGCCACCATTAAAATCGGCACGCACACCCGCAGAAATGTGTTCGAGCTGTTGGGGTCCCCTTCAAACCAATCTGCTTTTGGCGAAGAAACCTGGTATTACATCTCTCAACTTACGGAAACCACCGCTTTTTTAGTCCCCGTAATTAAAGAAAGCCAAGTTGTCACGGTAAAGTTTGATACCAAAGGCGTGGTGACTTTTGTCGATGTGCTTAACACAGATAAAGTCGAAGCGATTATCCCTGCTGAAGGGGCGACACCAACCGCAGGAAACTCACTGTCCTTTTTCGATCAAATCCTTTCAAACCTTGGGCGATTTAACAAGAAATAAGCGCCCTCACCCCGTTTTGAACCAGGCCTGAACCAGTTTTGAACCAGGCTTAAACCAGGCCTGATATTGATCTTTACCCAGCCAGCAAAGCCAACAACAAAATCGCAACAATGTTGGTGATCTTGATCAAAGGATTCACGGCCGGGCCGGACGTATCTTTGTAAGGGTCACCCACCGTATCCCCCGTCACAGAAGCCTTATGGGCTTCGGAACCTTTGCCACCGTGGGCACCGTCTTCGATGTATTTTTTGGCATTGTCCCAAGCCCCACCGCCAACCGTCATAGAGATTGCGACAAAAATTCCGGTTACGATGGTGCCCAAAAGCATGGCGCCCAAGGCACTGAATGCAGCCCCTTGCCCGGCAAATGCATTTACGACAAAATACATAACAACAGGGGCAAAAACGGGCAGCATGGACGGAACGATCATTTCTTTGATCGCGGCCTTGGTCAAAAGATCAACACACGCGGCGTAATCCGGTTTCGCGGTGCCTTCCATAATGCCGGGGATTTCTTTGAATTGGCGCCGCACTTCACGCACCACGGCGCCCCCTGCTCGGCCAACCGCCATCATGCTCATGCCACCAAATAAGTAAGGCAACATGCCGCCGATAAACAAACCGACGATGACGTAAGGATTTTGCAGATTGAAATTAACCTCAACATTTGGAAAATAGTGTTTTAAATCTTCCGTATAGGCCGCAAACAACACCAGCGACGCCAAGGCTGCGGAGCCAATGGCATACCCCTTGGTCACCGCCTTGGTGGTGTTTCCGACGGCATCTAGGTTGTCTGTCGTTTTGCGCACTTCTTCGGGCAATTTTGCCATTTCGGCGATGCCGCCAGCATTGTCCGTCACCGGGCCAAAAGCATCCAAGCCACCACGGTGCCAGCCAAAGCCAACATTGATGTTGCCGCAATGGAAACACCGAACAATCCCGCAGTCAAATAAGTCCCAATGATCGCCGCACAAATCACCAAAATAGGCAAGGCTGTGGATTCCATTGAAACGGCTAATCCTTGAATAACATTTGTGCCATGGCCGGTGGTTGAGCCCTCGGCAACGCTGCGCACGGGACGATAATCGGTGCCTGTATAATATTCCGTAATCCAAATCAGCAAGCCCGTAACCGCCAATCCGATCAGCGCACACACATACAAATCTGCTCCCGTAAAGGAAATGCCTGTGGATGTTGTAAATGAAGTGTTCCACCCGATTGAGGTCGAAATAACGCCCCCGACCAAGAGTGCCGAAATCACAGCCGTGGCGATAAAGCCTTTGTAAAGGGCTCCCATAACACTGTTAGAGGCCCCAAGTTTGACAAAGAACGTGCCCGCAACCGATCCAGCGATACACACCCCACAAATCAAAAGAGGCAACAACATCAACCTTTCTTGTTCCACCCCGGTGAAAAAGATCCCGCCCAAAAGCATGGTCGCGACGATGGTCACCGCATAGGTTTCGAACAAATCCGCCGCCATACCCGCACAATCGCCGACATTGTCGCCAACATTATCGGCAATGGTGGCTGGGTTTCTGGGGTCGTCTTCGGGAATCCCGGCTTCGATTTTTCCAACAAGATCACCCCCAACATCGGCCCCCTTGGTAAAAATGCCCCCGCCCAATCTTGCAAAAATAGAAATCAAAGATGCGCCAAAGCTCAACGCAACGAGGGCTTCCAAAATATGGCGAATCCCGTCCACAGAATGAACATCACCCGTCTGGCGCAAATACATATAGTACCCGGCCACGCCCAACAGGCCCAAGCCCACAACCAACATGCCGGTGATGGCTCCTGATTTAAAGGCAATATCCATAGCTGGGCCCAAACCGTTTGCCCGTGCCGCTTCGGCGGTGCGGACATTGGCCCGGACCGAAACAAGCATGCCGATAAAGCCTGTAATACCGGATAAAATGGCTCCGATCGCAAAACCGACCGCAACATCGATGCCCAAACGCAGCCCCAACAAGAGGCAAACAACAATCCCCACCGCACCAATCGTCAGATATTGCCGTTTTAAATAGGCCCCTGCGCCTTCTTGAATGGCTGTGCCAATTTCTTGCATACGGTCATTGCCAGCCGGAGCGGCCAAAACAGACCGCGTCAGAATAACACCATATAAAACGGCAAGAACACCGCACGCGATTACAAAATAATAAAGACTTACCATAACCTAGAATACCTTCTTCTGGTTTCCCCATTAGGCTTGCAGAGTCTTGACGCAAGGAATCCTTAAGCCTGCTCAATTCGCAAGCTGAGCCTGACAGATCAAACGTATAAAGGCAAATTTTAGAACAAAAGGATTACTGATCCGTGCTGGTCATGGCCTGGATTAAGGCATCATTCACAATCCCTTTGCCCAGCACGCGTTCGGAAATCATGATGATGCGAAATTTAATCAACGTCACATCCAAGGTTTTATTGTTGCGCAAAGTTCGCGGAATATAATACGCAAAATCTTGCATCAAAGCGTTCCCAATCTGACGCTTGGCTTTGGCAATAATTTGTTGATTATCAATGGACAAGGATTCTAGTTTATAATTAATCATGATGGTTCCGGCAATACCATCACCCTGAAAAACAGGCACTTGAATGGGGTCCATTTCAACATAAAGAGGACGTTGCTCTAGGGCCGCCTTGGCTTCTTCGATCAACGTCTGAGCTTTTTGCTCTTCTGCGGAAAGTTGGGGCGCTCCACTATCGAACGGCCCAATGTTCATATATTTGAGCACACCCACCGTTCCACCCGCCAAAATGATAAAGCCCACAATCAAGATGACCAGTTTCTTCATGGAATTGTCCCTGCCTTTTTAAAATATCTAAATGAAGCCTTGATTATACTCAGTCCGAAGCGCGAGGAAAGGTTTTAAAGGTGGCGATAGCCGCTCGTTTTCAAAGACAGCTCTTGGCCGTGCGCATTCACAACCCGCACACCGGGTTTATCAGCCTCAAAAACACCAATCTGCGTGACCTGGATACCAAGCTTTTGGCTTAAAGATTCAACGGATTCAATATGTTCATGTTTTACGCCAAAGGCCAATTCAAAGTCATCGCCCCCCGCCAACACCAAATCAAACAAGGATCGTTCGTGATGAAGGCAAGACTTTACCGCCAAAGACATCGGCACCCGGTCGGCCTGAAGGGTTGCGCCAACGTTTGAAGCCTCGCACAGGTGCCCCACATCAGCCACCAAGCCGTCAGAAACGTCGATGCACGCCGTTGCCAGCCCCAAGTCCGCCAAGCCCATGCCTAAACTGAGGCGGGCCTGAGGACGGGCATAACGGTCAGACAAATAGTCATCTTTGGGCAGTTTTCCGGTCTCACACAAAAGCCCCAGGGCCCCATCACCAATCGTTCCGCTGACAAACAACGCGTCTCCGGCTTTGGCTCCGCTCCGTGTCAGAGCTTTGCCTGTTTTCACTTCGCCAAGAGCCGTCAGCGTAAACGCCATCGGCCCCGGCGTGCTCACCGTATCGCCGCCCATCAAGACCGCACCCGACTCGCCCAAGGATTCGCCCAGTCCTTTGGCAAAGTCTGCGATCCAGGCTTCATCAGTATGCGGAGGAAATTGAGCCGCCAAAAACACGGCGCAGGGCCTAGCCCCCATGGCCGCCAAGTCCGAAAGGTTCACACCGACCACCTTGTGGGCGATATCTTGGGGGCTTTGAGCGTTTAAAAAATGAACGCCTTCGACCAAGGCATCCGACGTCACCACCAATTGATGACCGTCTTGAACCGTCATCAAGGCCGCGTCATCCAACAAGCCTAAAGCCCCCGGATGGCCCGCCGCCAAAGGCTTAAAATATCGATCTATGATGTCGAATTCTGAGCCAGCAGACATAAACGTTTAGTCCATACGACCATCACGCAAAACGTGAGCCAGTTTATCAAGCACGCCATTGACCATTTTGGGCTCTCCTTTGACGAAGAAAGCGTTGGCGATATCCATGTATTCGTTAATGATGACTTTTGCAGGAATATCGGCATGTTCCATCAATTCATAAATGCCGGCGCGCAACATGGCGCGCAGCAACACTTCCAAACGGTCCACGGTCCAATTGGCGCCCAAAGCCCCTTCTAACAATTTGTCCACTTGGGGTTTTTTGGCTTGGGTTCCCCGCGCAAGAGCCAACAAAAAGGTTTTATCCGGGTCCAAAAAATCGGCTTCGCCGATCACGTCACCGTCTTCGTCTTCGATGGGGACGGTCCAACGCTTTTCAATAAGGCCCTGCAGCACAGTGTCTTCGTTACCGCCGACCATATCAAGTTCGTAAAGGGCCTGAACCGCAGCCATCCGGGCGGCAGAGCGGCTTTTGGCATCATATTTTGTTTTTTGAGTGTCGCTCATATTATAGGGTATCCGTATTTAAAATGTCTTTGGCGTGCATCATCGCCAGACAAGCTTCGGCGGCATCACCACCTTTGTTTTTTTGAGTGACGTTTGAGCGCACCTGCGCTTGGGTTCGGTTTTCGACGGTCAACACACCATTGCCAATGGCCAAACCTTCCAAAGACAGGTCCATCAAAGCGCGAC
>JAESSV010000183.1 GCA_016763895.1 Magnetovibrio sp.
AAGAAGCAGAATTGAAATTGAATTTGGCCAAGGTCGAAGCCGAAGAAGCAAACAAGGCGAAGTCGCAATTTATGGCCAGCATGAGCCATGAACTCAGGACGCCTATGAATGCCATCTTGGGGTTTAGTGAATTCATCAAGACCAACCCCAATGAGCCCCCCAGCAAAATTCAAGCTGAATATCTACAACATGTGATGAACAGCGGGCATCAACTTATGGGGCTGATTGATCAGGTCTTGGAATTGAGCAACATTGAAACTGATGAAGCGGTTGTGCACATGACCAAAGTCATGATTTTCCCCATTGTCGAGGACTGTTTGTTAAGTTTTGGTTCTCGGGTAGAGGCCTTAAATGTATCTCTGGAAAACAGGTGTCGTTTGGGGGATGGGCTCACGGTTTACACCGACCCGGTTCGTTTCCGACAAATTTTGCTTAAATTTATTTCCAATGGCGTTAAGTACAATAAACCAAATGGACAGGTGTTTGTAGAGGCTTCCATTCAAGCGGACAATATAACCAGAATTTCCGTGAGAGATACCGGTCAAGGCATTCCCAAGGCGGCTCAAGCCAATCTTTTTGTCCCCTTTAACCGTTTGGGCCGAGAAGCCGGTCAAATTGAAGGCACGGGAATCGGGCTGACCATAACCGAGAAAATTGCCAAGACCATAGATGCCAAAGTTGGTTTTCAGTCTAAAGAAGGTGAAGGCAGCTCGTTTTGGGTCGATTTACCGTGCTTACCCATTGGAAAACCTCAATAGGAGCGAGCTCTTGCTCGACTTTGGTTATTTGGCCGCCTGAGATGCATCAAAGGGCTGGAAAAAAAGGCCTCGTGGTGTAGTATCCTTTTCGATTGTGATTGGTCACGCTTGTTGCCATGCCTGTTGGTGTTGGCGCGTGTGAAAATAACAACAGCTCAATATTGATAGGGAAGCCATCAAAGATGCCACAAGACCTTAAATACCGCCGCGTTTTGATGAAACTGTCCGGTGAAGGTTTGATGGGGGACAAGGATTTTGGTCTGTGTACCAAAACGGTTGATCGCATTGCCAACGAAATTAAAGCTGTCCACGATATGGGCGTAGAGCTGTGCCTTGTCATCGGCGCCGGAAATATCTTTCGCGGCGTGTCTGAAGCCGCAGCCAGTATCGAGCGCACCAGTGCTGATTATATGGGCATGTTGGGGACGGTGATGAATGCGTTGGCCATGCAAAGTGCACTGGAAGCCAAGGGCGTGGACACGCGTGTGCAAAGCGCGATCCCCATGAGCACGGTTTGTGAATCTTTTATTCGGCGTCGTGCGGAACGGCATTTGCAAAAAGGCCGCGTGGTTATTTTTGCGGCCGGGACCGGAAATCCGTACTTTACCACAGACACAGCCGCAGCTTTGCGCGCCAACGAAATGAACTGCGATGCCTTGTTGAAAGGCACGCAAGTGGATGGTGTTTATTCGGCCGATCCGAAAAAAGATACAAATGCCGTACGTTACGATACATTAACCTATCAAGATGTTCTGGCGCGTGACTTGCGCGTGATGGATACGTCTGCGGTTGCGCTGGCACGCGATAATAAAGTGCCAATTTTGGTTTTTGCCTTGCACACGCCAGGGGCTTTTGCCCAAGTCGTCAAAGGACAAGGCACGTATACGATTGTACAATAATGGACCCGGCGGGTCTTTGAACAACAAGGGGATGAACCGTGGCTGATATCGCTGCATTGAAATCTAATACTGAACGCCGCATGGAAGGCGCTTTAGACGTTTTACATAAGGAATTCGGGGGTCTGCGCACAGGACGCGCCTCTGTTAGCTTATTGGACCCTGTGCAAGTCCACGCCTATGGACAAGCCATGCCACTCAACCAGGTTGGTTCGATCAGCGTTCCCGAATCACGGATGCTGTCTGTTCAAGTGTGGGACAAGGGCATGGTGAAATCTGTGGAAAAAGCCATTATTGATTCGGGGTTGGGCTTAAATCCAGCGGTCGATGGACAAATGGTGCGTATTCCCATTCCGCCCTTGAACCAAGAACGTCGCGTTGAGCTTGTGAAAGTTGCGGGAAAATATTCCGAAGACGCGCGTATTTCCGTTCGCAATGTGCGGCGTCACAGCATGGATGAACTCAAACGTGCGCAAAAAGACAATGAAATTTCTGAAGACGAACATCATAAGTATTCCGATGACGTCCAAAAAATTACGGATGATTTTGTGTCTAAAATCGATAAAATTTATTCCTCTAAAGAAGTGGAAATCATGCAGGTTTAATACGGATGACGACCTCTCTTCAACACGATAGATCTGAAGCTTCTGTGCCCAAGCACGTTGCCATCATTATGGATGGCAATGGGCGTTGGGCTTCGGCGCGTGGCTTGCCCAGGGCCGAAGGTCACCGCCGGGGGGCAGAATCCGTTCGTGCCGTGATTAAGCCGGCAAATAAAAATGGTGTTAAGTATCTTACATTGTTTGGATTTTCGTCTGAAAACTGGAAACGCCCGTCGAATGAAGTGCTTGATTTAATGGGATTGCTGCGCCTTTACTTGCGCAAAGAAATGTCGTCTTTGCACAAACAAGGCGTTCGCTTTCGCGTCATCGGAGACCGACCCCGGTTGCCAGAAGACGTGCAAAAGTTGGTTCAGTCGGCGGAAGAAAAAACCCAAAATAACCAAGGCCTAAGCCTTGTCATTGCGTTGTCTTATGGCGGCCGGGCCGAGATTGTGCAAGCCGCCCAAAATTTAGCGGATCGCGTAAAATCCGGTGAAATTGAAGCGTCTGACATTTGCGAAGACTTGTTTGCGGAAAATTTAGAAACCGTTGGCTTGCCCGATCCGGATGTGTTGATCCGGACCTCAGGTGAAAAACGCATTTCCAATTTTCTGTTGTGGCAATGTGCGTACACAGAATTTGTCTTTACAGACACGCTTTGGCCGGACTTCGGAGCCGAAGCCTTTGAAGACGCCCTTGTTGAATTCCAATCTAGAGAACGTAGGTACGGTGCTGTTCGTGGCTAACCCATCTGAAAAAAAAATAAAACCAATTAGTAAGTTAAAAGTACGGATTGTTTCAGCCGTTATATTGTGTCCCATCGTTCTTGCCATGGTGTATTTTGGCGGCTGGCCATTTAATATATTGCTTGGATTGGTCGTGCTTGGTCTGGCATCTGAATGGATGCGTATGGTTGGCAAACGGCCGGCCTGGATGATGCTTGGGCTGTTTTACATCACGTTTAGCTGTTGGGCGTTGTGGCGTTTGCGGTTGGACCCAGAATGGGGCTTGTTGACGTTGCTTTGGCTGCTTGCCGTTGTCTGGGGCGCCGATACGGGCGGATATTTCTTTGGCCGCCTGTTGGGCGGGCCAAAGCTTGCGGTGCGCATTAGCCCGAACAAAACCTGGTCTGGTTTTGTGGGCGGCACATTAACGGCAGCGGCAGGGGGCTGGGGCGTGGTTCACCTGTTCTTGCAAGATACTGACCGCGTGGTGGGCTGGGAAATTGTCGCCTTTAGCGCCGCCATTGGGGTCGTCAGCCAGATCGGGGACTTGTTTGAAAGTTCGGTCAAACGGCGCTTCGGCGTGAAAGATTCAGGCTATATTATTCCAGGACACGGTGGCTTGTTTGATCGCATGGACGGTTTGGTTGCTGCGGCTTTGGTTACGGCCTTGATCACCCTGAGCGGTAATGGGAACGTGTTGATATGGCTGTCTTAAACTCAAATGCTCAACGCCGCGTCAGCGTTTTGGGCTCAACCGGATCGATTGGCTGTAATACGGTCGACTTGTTGGCTCGTAACCCGGATGATTTTTGTGTCGAGGCCTTAACGGGCAATCGTAACGTTGAGGTGTTGGCCAAACAAGCTCGGGATCTGAACGCTAAATTGGCGGTCATCGCTGATGAAAGCCTGTATGGTAAACTTAAAGATTTGCTCTCAGGAACCGGTGTCGAGGTTGCCGCAGGGGACAAAGCCGTTGTTGAGGCTGCGGCAAGGCCTTCGGACGTTTTGGTCGCCGCAATTGTCGGTACGGCGGGGCTGCGCCCGACCTTGGCCGCTGTTCGGCGTGGGGCTTTGGTGGGCTTGGCGAACAAAGAAACGTTGGTCAGCGCGGGGGCTTTGATGACCCAAGAGGTCCAA
>JAESSV010000184.1 GCA_016763895.1 Magnetovibrio sp.
ATGTGGGGCGAAGACATCGCCCGTGGCATGACAAACATCGATAAAATCTTTGCCGAACGCACCACAAAAAACACTCTGGAATATGAAAAACCGGGCAAACGCGTGTCTTGGTCAAACCCGGACAGTGGAAATTCGGGTTACGTCACCGCCGCCGAAACCTATAAAAACGAAGACGGTGAAAATTGTCGTAATTTTGAAACCACCGCCGAAGTCGAAGGCGAAGACCACACAACGTCTGGAACCGCTTGTCGTTTACCCGATGGGCAATGGAAAGTGATGGGGGACCCCGCATGACCGCGTTCAATCCCTATATTGCTTTGGGTCTTCCTCATTCAGCCACCCAAGCGGAAATCAAATCCACTTACCGCAAACTGGCGCGCAAGTATCATCCCGACAGCAGCCCCAACAATCAGATTGCTGAGGATCGCTTTAAAGAAATTTCCAATGCGTACAGTCTGTTATCGGACCCAACCAAGCGCCGCAAATTCGACACTGGCGAAATTGATGCGCATGGCCATCCTTATACCCGCACCCGCGATGCCCGTTCTGAGGGGTATAATTCTTACAAACGCAGTTCATCTTCTGATGCCCGGCATTCCGGTGGTGCCAAAAAAAGTAACTTCAATAATTTTTTTAAGAACCGGCAATCCATAAAAGCCAATGGTGCCGACGTCAGCTACACCTTGCGCGTCAACTTTTTGGATGCGGCGGCTGGGTCGACCCAGTCCATCCGCATGACAACGGGCAAAACCCTAAAGGTCAACGTTCCCGCTGGCACCGAAAGCGGCCAGGTTCTACGTTTAAAAAACCAGGGCATGAACGGTATTGGCGGCGGCAAAGCTGGTGATGCTTTGATCGAAATCCAAATCAAGGATGACACCACCTTTCACAGCGAAGGTCTCGACACCTTTAGCGAAGAAGCCGTGACCTTGTCTGAGGCCCTGTTGGGCGGACGTATCGAAGCCCGCACCATTCATGGCCCGGTGATTGTCACGGTTCCAGAAGGCTCAAATTCAGGAACAAAGCTTAGACTTAAGGGACGCGGCATTCACAATTCAGGCAGCCCCAAACGCGGCGACCACTATGTTACGCTCAAAGTCGTGTTGCCCCGCAAGGAAGACATTGATCTTAAAAAGTTCGTCAAAAAGTGGGCCGCGCGCAAACCATATTCTGTACGTTCAGAAACGCTCAACTCCACGGCGGCTGAATAACCGAGTCGTCCTTAATGGCTCTCTCTCCTTTTCACGGTAGGCCTTGGCGCTTTTTTCCGTTATGATCCTTTATCTTCAAGAAATGGGGTTAACGAAATGTCTTCCAATGCTGTGCTAAATGTCGAGAACGAACAATTCCTTGGGCAATACATTCCAATTCATTATCACCATCAAATGTTGGCGGATGAATTTCGCATGTCGGCCCTTAAGGCTGCCATCGAAATCATGGTTCCCCTGGGCGGAAAGGTTCTTGATCTGGGCGCAGGCACCGGGGCATTATCGTTTTTCGCCGCACTGAAAGCTTCTAAGGTTTACGCCGTTGAACAGCTTCCAGAACTGGTGCAGTACGCCAAAGTCTTTCTGGAGGCAAACGGGTGTGCGGACAAAGTTGATCTCATCGAAACCGATGCCATGACATATTTGCCCCCTGAACCCGTCGATGTGGTCATTTGTGAAATGCTGCACGCGGGTCTTCTTCGCGAAAAACAACTTGAAATCGTTCAGTCTTTCAAAGCCCGTTACCGCGAAAAATTTGGCGATGTGATGCCATTGTTTCTGCCCTTTGCCACCGTCATGGGCGTTGAGCCGGCAACCGCAAATTTTTCTTTCGAAGGCTTCAAAGCACCCATTCCCTTATTTGAATCCATCCGCTCACCGGAACCTCGCAGCACCCCACTGGGCGAAGCTCATCCCTATGCGTTTGTCGAATACCAAGACGATTTCGCGGTGACGTTTGATTTTGAACACACGTTCATGCTGACCGCATCTGGGCAATTTAACGCTCTGCGCTTCTTAACAAAAAACGTCCTCGCCATCATTCCGGATCAAGACACATACATTGACTGGATGAACCAAAACCTCACCTTGCCTCTTAAAACGCCGCTCAATGGCCAAGTGGGCGAACTGTACAAGGTGACGTTTTCTTATGCCGCGGGCGGCCAGATTGAAGAGCTGCAAAATTCTATCGAAGTGACCAAAGTCTAGGGTTAAACCTTAGGCTTTTCCTTCAAACAACTGCCGCAAAGTCCGCCCCATCCCAGCGCCCTTGTCGCCTTGGAGCGCCTTGTGCAATTCGCCTTGCCATTTTCGTCGTGCGGGCTGTTTCAAATCATTGGGGTTCGGGGCAATGCCAAGCCCATGGGCAAAACAAGAAAGCGTGATGGTTTCGATATCGCGGACAATCAACCATTCGCCAGCATCGCTTAAACCCGTGAAGCCCTTTTGCCGTAAAACGTCCAGAGCCTCGTCCAATTCATCCGATCTGGCGCGGCTGCGATCGGGGTTAACGTCGGATTGGCGCCTTGATTTTCGCCACAGATTTTCCAGGGCGGCCAAACAGGTTTCCAATTGCCGAGCGGGGACTAAGGAATCAAAGCTTTGCGCCACGCGGGCTTGGGACCACAAGGATAAACTCGCCGTCACTTCGGCTCCGATCAACACGATCGCCCAACTGAGGTACATCCAAATCAAAAAGATCGGCAACATGGACAACGCGCCGTACATGGTTTGGTAAGCCGGAAATGCGGTGAAATACAGGGTAAACAATTTGCGCAAGATGCCAAACAAGACTCCGGCCGTAATGCCCCCAATCAAGCCGTCTCGAACCCGCACCGGTTTGTTGGGCACAATGACGTAAAACACAGAAAAGGCGAAGATCGCAAGCACCGTTGGCAACAACCGCGTCATCAAACCGCTGAAACCTGAAAAAACGTCGCCGCCGACCCACGAAGACACCAACATCAAATACCCGCCCAAAGACAATGATCCCCCCAACAACAAAGGCCCCACCGTTA
>JAESSV010000185.1 GCA_016763895.1 Magnetovibrio sp.
TACGCGAAGTGTTGCGTCATAAAACGGTTGAATGCGCGACCATGGTGGAAATCGATCATTCGGTGGTGGATTTGTGCCAAGAACATTTGCCGGAAATATCGGCGGGCGCATTTGATGATCCGCGCACAGAATTGATCATCGCCGACGGTGTGAAGTTCGTTGCCGAAACCGAATGCCGTTTTGACGTGGTGATTGTTGATTCAACGGACCCCATGGGGCCGGGGGAAGTTCTTTTTAGCGAAGATTTTTATGCGGGTTGTCAGCGTTGTTTGAAACCAGGCGGCGTCTTGGCGACCCAAAACGGGGTGCCGTTTTTTCAAGGCTCAGAAGTCACCGACACCGATCAACGCATGGGCAAGTGTTTCAAAGACAATGGCTTTTACACCGCCGTTGTGCCCACCTATGTCGGCGGCTTTATGACTTTGGGTTGGGGCAGTGATGATGTGGGGGTGCGGGGCGTGTCGGTTGAAACGTTGCGGGCTCGGTTCAAAACAGCTGATTTCACGACCCGGTATTACACGCCCGAAATGCACAAAGCCGCGTTTGCCTTGCCGCCGTTTATCAAAAATCTGTTACGCCCCTCGGTTTAGCGAGCTAACCACCGCCATAGCTGCGCACCAGGGACCCGACAATCATATACCAACCGTCAACCAAGACGAAGAAGATGACTTTAAACGGCAACGCAATAATGACCGGCGGCAACATCATCATACCCATGGCCATCAAAACTGATGCCACAACCATGTCGATGATGAGAAACGGTACAAACATCAAAAACCCGATTTCAAAGGCGCGTTTGAGTTCCGAAATCATGAACGCAGGGATCAAGACCCGAAGCGGCATGTTGGCTTGAACCTGTTCTGGGCTTAGCTTTGCCATATCCACAAAAAGAGCCAAATCGTGTTCTTTAACGTGGGTCATCATGAATTTTTCAAACGGTACCACCGCCCGGCTCATGGCTTGGGCTTCATCGATGGTGCCATCCAAAAGCGGTTGCACCGCATCGTTATAGGTGGCTTGGAATGTGGGCATCATGATGAACATGGTCAAAAACAAGGCCAAAGAAATCAACACTTGGTTGGGGGGCGTTTGTTGGGTGCCCATGGCGGTGCGTAAAAAAGACAACACGATGACGATGCGGGTGAACGACGTCATCATGATCAATATGGACGGTGCCAAGGTCAAAATTGTCAGCAACAGGACCATTTGAATGATGCGTCCCGTCGAAGATGTTCCCCCTTGGGCGCCCAAATCCAAGGTCATGGACTGGGCCATGGCATCCATGGGGGTCATCCATAAAAAGCCCGCCAGCGCGATTGTAAAAAGGCTGAGTTTTAAAAGCGGTTTCACGGCCGGGGTCAGCTTGTGCGCAAGAGCGCGGGTGAATTTAAAAGCGGTCATGTTTTCCCACGTTCTTGCTGGATCGCATCGTCGTTGACCTGATCCAGGGCTTTCGAAAAATCAGCGACATTTTTTGAAGGTGCGACAATGTTCGTTTCGACCACGGTTTCCGAGGTTGCTCCGATAAAATCAAGTGTTCCTGGTCATCCCGGCGCACCAAAACCAGACGCCGTTTGGCATCGATGGGCATCAATTCAATCATGCCAAGGCGTTTTTCGGCGGCGCGCTTAAACGGGATTTGCGGCACGCCAAAGCCAAAGCGGCGCACCGCCAAAGCAAGCAGCCCAATCAAGGACAAGACAAACAGCAAAGCCAAAATGAATTTTATGTAATTTACGGTATCCATGAGTCAAGACCTTAGACGTTGTGCGCGGATGAGAAAAGCGTGCTGTCTGAAAGCCTTGCTGAGCCTGACTTTTTTGAGCCGGGCGCCCCTTGAAAGATTTAGAAAACGGGGAAGATTTAAAAAACGTTCCGATTCGCCCATTTTAGGCCTCTCCGTCATCAGGATCGTTGCCATCATCATTGGTTTTCGGGGCGACAACAGGAGCCGGTGGTGGTTTTGGTGTGCCATAAGCCGTTCTTGCAGCCCGCCGTTTAAGGCTGTCTAAATTATCGTCGAGCAATTGTTGTTGTTGTTCAATGTCGACTTCAAGGGTGTCGAGAATTTCCAGCAAAGCGGTCAGGTGTTCTTTGAACGATGCGGCAATTTCGGGGGGCGCTTTTGAAAGGGTTTGCGTGATGACCCGGACCCGGTCTTCAACGGCGCTGAGGTCGACCGTGCGGCCATCGGCCATTAAATCTTGGGATGCCGTAATCAGGGATGCTGTTTTTTCCAGTTCGTCTCGGATGATGCTTTCCGGGGACAGAGCCGGTAGGGGCGGGGAGGGTGGTGGCGTTGGGGGCATATGTTCGCTCATGGTTTTTGACCTTTGGTCTGGCCGCTTGTGGGCTTGATTCCATCGGGCCAAACTTTGTTTTTCTCATAGATATAGGACAATATTTCGGCGACAACGGTAAAGGCTTCTAATGGGATTTCACTGTTGATGTCGACCTTGGATAAAATTTGCGCCAAGTCGGCATCTTTGCGAATCGTAATGTCGTTGGCTTGGGCAACTTCAATGATTTGACGCGCCACCCAGCCTTCTCCCTTGGCCACCAGGCGTGGCGCGCTTTCCTGGTTAGGCTGATAGCTGATCGCCACAGCCAATTCAGCGTCGGAACCGGATGTTTCTGGGGACTTGGGTTTGCTCACGGGGGCCATCCTTAAGTTAATGCTCAATCGCATTGTGCCACGCAGCACTTAACATCCTCTGAATCACGTTTGGACAAATGATTCACTGAATCTTAAAAGATATGAGTCACACTCTATATGAGAATTATTGTTCCAGAATGGGACGTGTCAATTTAAGGCTGGCTCAAACCCCAAAGAATAAAGGGTGAATTCGGTAGCGTTATGGTAATATACGCAAAAATGGACGGTGATTCGGCATGGATTTAAATAAACTTACGTTGCTTGGAATGCTTAAGGGACGCATGGGCTGGTTGGCTCGGCGCCAAGAGGTTTTGGCGCAAAACATCGCCAACTCTGATACCCCTAATTATAAACCTAAAGATTTGAAACCCTTGGATTTTAAGCGTTACCTAAGGGGGACACAGGCGCGCATTCCCCTTGCGACCACGTCCCCAAAACACTTTGCAGGAACGCGCAGTTCCATGTCGCCGTATGCCGAAATGCAGAATGTAAAAAGCTATGAAACCGCACCCAATGGCAATGCCGTGGTGTTGGAAGAACAAATGGGCAAAATCAGCGAAACCCAACTGCAACATAGCCTTTCAACAGAACTGTACCGCAAACACATCGGTATGATTAAAATTGCCCTTGGTAAGGGCCGGTAATTTGGGTAAGCGTAATTTTGGGCGAGCGTTGTTTGAATTCGGAAGTAATAGAGGTTATAATGGACGATCTGCTGAGAACTTTGAGGATTTCTGCTGCTGGGATGAAGGTTCAAGGAACACGTTTGCGCGTGATTTCTGAAAACGTCGCCAACGCTGATTCTCTGCCGACTCAGCCGGGATCTTTACCCTATCGTCGTAAAATCATCACGTTTCGAAATCAACTTGACCGGACCATTGGGGTGAATACGGTTCGCGTCAATCGCATTAAGTCAGATATGTCCGAATTTTCCAAACGCCTGGATCCTTCACACCCCGCGGCGGGGCCGGATGGCTATGTTTTGGCCCCGAACGTAAATGCACTTATTGAAATGACCGATATGCGAGAAGCGCAACGGTCATATGAAGCCAACCTAAACGTTATGAAATCTTCAAAGTCGATGCTGCAACAAACCATTGGGCTTATGCGTTAATACTTTGAATTGATATGAAAAAAAACAGGAGACTCAGCCATGGCTATTGATCCCTTAGCAAACATTGCCCGTGCCACTCAGGCCTATGACCAGGCGCAAAAAAGCGGCATTGCCACCAATGCCATCCCGGTTCAAGACCCGCTTCCCCAAGGGCAAGGTACGTTCGGCAGTTTGGTTCAAAATTATGTCGATCAGGCTCAACAAATTGGTCGTGTTGGCGAACAAGTGTCAATTATGGGCCTTCAAGGCCAAGCCGATATGGCGCAAGTTGCGACCGCCGTGAGCGAAGCTGAAATTACCTTGCAAACAGTTGTTGCTGTTCGGGATAAAGTGGTTGATGCTTATCGCGAAATTCTTCGCATGCCCATGTAAGAGCCTGCTTTTGATCGGATCCGCTTGATGGACGAAACCAGTGTTTTAGAGATCGCTCGTGAAGCCCTGAAGGTTGTTCTTTTGGTGTCGGGGCCGGTGATGTTGATCGGTGTGTTGGTGGGCTTGATCATCGCGTTGTTCCAAGCGCTCACCACCATTCAAGAAATAACCCTGACGTTTGTTCCAAAAATTGTTGTGATCTTTATGACAATCGTCATTTTCCTGCCCTTTATGATGACCACGGTGATTGAATTTTCCAATACCCTGTTCGATCAAATCGCGTCCAACGGTTAGGCGGGGTCGGGAATGAGACTGGACCTTGGATGTTAAGCCAGCTCATTAACTTAAATCTTTTTGCCTTTTTGTTGGTGTTCAGCCGTATCGGAGCCGCATTTACCCTGTTGCCCGGTATTGGCTCGAAACAAGTCACCATGCCCGCACGTCTTGTTTTTGCTCTTGCGGTGAGCTTTGTGATGACGCCGGCCCTTATGGAATTTTTGCCCGCTGAACCCGTTGCCATGTCGGCGTTGGTGTTGTTGTTGGCCTCTGAGATCACCATCGGTGTATTTTTGGGCGTTATCCCGCGTATTTTTATGTCAGCCTTGCAAACCACAGGAACCATCATGGCCATGTTGGCTTCCTTGTCGACCATGTTTGCCCCGGACCCCATTGCGGAACAACAAAGTTCGGCTTTGTCCGCTTATTTGGGGCTGATTGCGATTACGTTGGTGTTTGTCACCAACACCCACCATCTGATGATTATGGCAATCGTCGACAGTTACAACCTGTTTACGCCCGCCGACGGCCCGCCCATCGGGGATATGGCCGATTATTTGGCGCGTCAGGTTTCTTCAAGTTTTCGTCTTGGCGTACAATTGAGCGCCCCGTTTATTTTGGCGGGGCTGGTCTATAATTTAGCGATCGGCATCATGGGGCGCTTGATGCCCCAGTTGCCGATTTTCTTCGTTGGTATGCCGATCCAAATTGGTTTGCAAATATATCTGTTGGCGATCAGCGTATCGTCTATCATATTGGTCTTTATGCGTTATTATACGGACGGACTGCAAGCCTTGGTCGGCGTACAAGGGCTTTCATTAGGCCAGGGATTTTAAAGGGATATAGATGTCAGACGAAGACGACTCCCAGAAAACAGAGGACCCCACCGAGCGAAAACTTTCTCAAGCCAAAGAGAAAGGCCAGGTCGCCTCGTCTCAAGAGATCAAAAGTTTGGCTATTTTGCTGGGCGGCGCGGCTTCGATGGCGCTTATTATCCCATGGATGATGAACGGCTTAGCCGCCTATATGTTCGTTTATATCGAACAAGCAGACATTATTCTCGTAGAGCAAATCTCTGTTCAGTCCTTGTTTAAGGATGCCATGCTTGAAATGGCATTCTACATGATTCCAACCTTTGCGGTTTTGATGGTGATGGGGATTGTGTCAAATGTCGCCCAGACGGGGCTTTTGATTGCGCCCAAAAAAATCAATCCCGAATTGAATAAAATATCCTTGATTGCGGGCTTCAAACGGATGTTTTCGATGCGCACCGTGGTTGAATTCGTCAAGGGTATTTTTAAAATTACCATACTGGGTTGGGTGGTTTTTTATATGGCGATGCCTTGGTTTGAAGATGCCGCAATCATGCCCGATATGCCCATTGGCGATATAACAAGCCGTTTGTACTTAATTTCCATGAGCATTATGGCTGGATCCATTATGGTGATGACGGCGGTGGCCACGCTGGATTATGCGTATCAAAAGTTTGATTTTTTGAAATCCATGCGGATGAGCCACAAAGATCTCAAAGACGAATACAAAGATATGGAAGGTGATCCGCAAATTAAGGCCCAAATTCGCAAGCTTCGCCAAGAACGCGCGCAAACGCGTATGATGTCCAATGTTCCCGATGCCGATGTGGTGGTGACCAACCCAACCCACTATTCAATTGCGTTAAAATACAAGGTAAACGACATGCAAGCGCCAATTCTGGTTGCCAAAGGCCTTGATTCTCTGGCATTTAGAATTAGGGAAGTTGCAGAAGAAAATGATATCCCTATTGTGGAAAATCCTCCTTTGGCGAGGGCCTTGTACGCTTCCGTCGAATTGGATGAAGAAATTCCGATGGAACATTACCAAGCTGTTGCAGAAGTCATTGGTTACGTTATGAAGCTTAAAGGAAAATAATAAGGTGCCAGCAGATACACACGATCAACCGGAAAGCTCACCTTTGGCAGCACAAGCCGCAGCACAAGCCGCAGCACAAGCCGCAGCACAAGCCGCAGCACAAGCCGCAGCACAA
>JAESSV010000186.1 GCA_016763895.1 Magnetovibrio sp.
CTAAATTTAGGCGCAACAGCAAACCCACCTATGCATCCCGCCTCAAACGACTGGACAACAAAAAACACAAGAGCGGATTGAAAAAAATGCGCGGCAAGGTCTCAAGACATGACTAATATTTTGGATCAAAAACCACGCCGGTCATGGAGCGAAAGCGCCAAGGCTTTTTTAAACCCCAAAGTTTTAGCCCTGTTGTTTTTAGGCTTTAGCGCCGGCGTGCCTATTTTATTGGTGTTTTCAACCTTGTCCATTTGGCTGCGCGAAGCCGGCGTTGAACGCGCCACCATTGGCTTTTTCAGCTGGGCGGCTTTGGCCTATGGCTTTAAATTTTTGTGGTCGCCTTTGATCGACAAGCTGCCCCTACCGATCTTGGCCCGGGTCCTCGGGCAACGACGATCGTGGCTTTTGGTGGCCCAAATTTCTGTTATTTTGGCGCTAAGCTTTATGGCGTTAACGGATCCTTTGCATAACCTTATGGCCATGGCTTTGGGGGCTGTTTTTTTGGCCTTTGGCTCGGCGACCCAAGACATTGTCATTGATGCGTACCGTATTGAATGCGCCGATGATGACTTGCAAGGAATCATGTCGGCAACCTATATCGCCGGCTATCGATTGGGCATGATCGTGGCCGGGGCGGGGTCTTTGGAAATCGCCGGGTTTCTCAACGTTATCGATGGCTATGAATATACTGCCTGGAAATACACCTATTTATCCATGGCGGCCGTGATGGGGGTTGGGATTATCACAACGCTTTTGATTGCAGAGCCCAAACCTAAAACGAGCCCTTCTCAAACCCTCAACAAGGCCAGTGATTATGGTCGATTTATTGCGTTGTTTGTTTTGACCGCCACAATGTTTATTTTCGTTTTCACCATTTGGCCGGGTTGGGCTCAAGCGATGAGCCATGTGGCTGGGCCTGGCTTAGCCTCGTTTCTAGACACGGCCTTGCGGCTGATGTTTGCCACGTTTACGGCGTTAGCTATGGGGGTGGTTTTGGTCCGTTTTGGCATGGTCAAACGCGAAATTGCCATAGCAGCGTATGTGGCACCCTTTGCAGATTTCTTTTCCCGTTTTGGGCGGACCGCAATCTTGATCTTGTTGTTGATCGCAACCTTTCGCATTGCCGACATCGTCATGGGTGTTATGGCCAACGTATTTTATGTGGATATGGGTTTTGAAAAGCAAGAAATCGGCCGCATCACCAAAGGCTTTGGGCTGGCGGCAACCATTTGTGGCGGCCTTATTGGCGGGCTTGTAACGGTGCGGTACGGCATCATCAAAACGCTCTTTTTGGGTGGTTTTTTGGCCGCCGCAACCAATGTCTTGTTCGCTTTTATGAGCACGATGGGACCCGAAATCTTTGTTTTAATGGGCGTTATAGCGGCCGATAACCTGGCGGGTGGCATTGCTTCTGCGGCTTTTGTCGCCTATTTATCGAGCCTCACATCACACAAATTTACAGCCACTCAATATGCGCTCTTTAGCTCCATCATGATGCTTTTGCCGAAACTTATTGCGGGCTATTCCGGGGTGGTCGTTGACAGTCTTGGATATATGCAATTTTTCCTGGGCACCGCTGCATTGGGGGTTATTCCCTTGGTGATGATTGTGGCCATTGCAAAATCTTCTCCACCTGAATGAAAACGGTGGATTTTCCCTTCTTTTCATGGCATATAGCGCGCTCATTCAATATTTTTAACTGACGCTTAAGGCCCGCAAATCATGGATATTACGAAACTTTCCATCGGCTTAGACGCCCCCAACGAAGTCAACGTTTTGATCGAAGTGCCCATGGGTGGGAATCCGGTAAAATACGAACTTGATAAAGATTCAGGTTGTATGTTCGTTGACCGTTTTTTGCACACCGCCATGTATTATCCGTGCAACTATGGTTTCATTCCGCACACCTTATCCGATGATGGCGACCCGGTTGATGCGGCTGTTTTAGGCCAACACAGCGTGACGCCCGGCGTGGTTATTCCATCCCGTCCCGTGGGGGTGTTGATGATGGAAGATGAAAAAGGTTTGGATGAGAAAGTTTTGTGCGTCCCGGCCCATCATCTGCATCCATATTATGAAACCATCGACAGCATCGAAGACGTTCGACCCATTTTATTGGATCAATTGGCGCACTTTTTCACCCACTACAAAGACCTAGAAGAAGGCAAGTGGGTTAAAGTGACCGGATGGGAAGGCGTAACAAAGGCCAAAACGATGATTAAAGAAGGCATTGAACGGCTCAAAGACTCCAAATAATCCCGCCGAATAAGACATAAAAATGCGGTCCCGGTTGGGCCGCTTTTTTTTGTGCTTTGGGGATTGGGCAATTCAAAATAGTATACACGCTCATGACAGGGCATTTTTGGAGTTTCAATATGCGCACCCGATTTCGTCTGTTCACGTTGAGTACTGTATTTTGCACCACCTTGGTGATGTCGCTGCACGCTTTTGCGGGACCCGATAAGGGCCGTTATGGATCGTGGCGCAACTCCAATTCGCACGGCGGAGCTGCGCAAGATTCTGATTTGCAAGACTTGTTGAAAGACCTTAACGGGCTGATCAAAGACGCCGAACAGGCGCGCGCAGCGGACCCCATGTTTTTGCGCGATTTAAAAGATTTAACGGCGCGCTATGAAAATCCATGGCCTATACGTTTATTATCGGACAATTTTACAGATGGTGATTACACCAGATCCCCCCGGTGGACGGTCCGCTCGGGTGAATATTTTGTTGAAACCGGGTATGGATTGCGCAGCAAAATAACCGCTGGGGCGTCTGCGGCCCCGACCAAAGCGACAGCCATCAGCAAGAAAGAATTGGCCTTATCAATTTTGGGGGCCGTGCTCAATGGCAACCGTAACAGCACCACAACGGCTTTAGCCCCGGCCAAAAAACCACCGCAACCCGCTTCGATTTCCACACGGGTCCAATTGACCAATGCTTTTGCCATAACTGCCCGCATAACATCGTGGGTTTCCAAAGGCCGATTTGAAATGGGCCTGACCCAAGGCCTTCCAGGCATGGGCTATCGTTTGGCTTATCATCCCGGCGCTAACGGTGGCCAAAGCCATCTGGACCTGCTTAAGGCCACCACACGGGGCCAAAGCGTTATCGATTCATCGGCGCTCCCCCCCCTTGAAGACAAAACAACCCACACCATAATATGGAGCCACAACCCACGTGGACAAATGATTGTGAAAATAGACGGCACGACCCTCTTGAATGCCCGCGATACAAGCTTTCGCGATGCCTTTAATGGCGTCCGGCTCACCAGCGATGGAGCAGACGTCATTGTAAAGTCCATTACAGTTATGGGGACACGCAAGTGACCGAAAATCCCTTCTCAGCCTTTCGCGGTTTGGAATCCCTTGAAGATGAAGCCAAGGCCTTGATTGTGGGGGCGTTACAAACCGTCCAAATTCCCCAAGGCACAACGGTTTTCACCAGCGGCGCCACATGCGAAAGTTACCTCATGGTGACGGACGGGTCCGTGCGCGTGCAAATGGTCTCTGAAAATGGCCGCGAAATTGTGTTATATCGCGTGGAACAAGGCCAAACCTGTATCATGAC
>JAESSV010000187.1 GCA_016763895.1 Magnetovibrio sp.
AAAACGATTTGCAAATCTTTACGCATCCAGTCCACGGCAAAACCAAAATCAAATTCATCTTTGACCATGGTGCTGCCCCGGTTTTCCATCTGCCAGGATGTCGCGGCTCCTTTGGAAATCACATCCAAAACTTGACCCGTGTCTAACCCGGCCTTATTGGAAAAGTTCACGGCTTCGGCCAAGCCCTGTAAAATGCCCGCGATGCAGGTCTGGTTCACCATTTTTGTGAGTTGACCACTGCCCACGGGTCCCATCAAGGCAACGGCCCGTGCGTATGATGAAATGACAGGTTCGGCCTTAGCAAAAGCAGCCTTGTCTCCGCCACACATGACGGTCAAAATTCCGTTTTGGGCTCCGGCTTCACCACCCGAAACGGGGGCATCAATAAAATGAATGTCTTGTTTTTGACCGATCGCAAAAAGCTCTCGGGCGACTTCGGCTGATGCCGTCGTATTGTCGACAAATATGCTTTCAGCCTTCATGCCCGCAAAAGCCCCCTCCTCGCCCAAAACAACGGCCCGCAGGTCATCATCGTTTCCGACACAGCAAAAGACAATCTCGGCCCCCTTGGCGGCAAGAGCCGGGGTGGGTTCGCTGTGTCCCCCGAACGCTTTCACCCATGCCTCAGATTTAGCATTCGTGCGGTTGTACACCGTTACATCGTGTCCCGATTTTTGCAGGTGTCCGGCCATGGGGTAACCCATGACCCCCAAACCTAAAAACGCAGCTTTCATAAGGCTGTTCCTCTGTTAATTAATGTTACAAGAGCATCAAAGCTGTCTTCATTCGAAGAGATCAGCAAGCTTTCCGAAGCCCCTCTAAAGCGGGGAGAATAAGGTCTTTTACCCTTGATCGTCCTGACATAACGACCTGTTTCGTTCATGATCAAGACGCCAGCGGCGTGATCCCACGGCATCATTTTACCGCCGTACTGAGCAAAGTGCAGTTTGCCCAAGGCAAGATCCATATATTCTCGCCCAACACAATGGTACCGAACAAATCGCTCTGGACGATTAAGATCGCTTTCGGCCAACAGCCTTTTTTTCAGAGACCCATCAAACGATCCTGTCATTGCGGTAAGGTTTGGCGGAATAAATGATTGTGTTAGCTTCTGCCCATTTATATAAGCCCCGCAATCTTTTCTGGCGACCACGCAAGCCCCGGCAATGGGATCTAAGATCCATCCCATTTCCGTTTGGCCATCGATCACCAGAGCACAAATCACCGCAAAACAAGCCTTACCCTTGCTAAAGTTTCGCGTCCCATCAACCGGATCAGCCACCCAAACAGGGGCGCGCCCGTTCAGCTTGTCCATGAGGCTTGGCGTTTTGTGGGCGGCTTCTTCCCCAATCACAAGGCTGCCCGGAAGCAGCTTTAACAAGCCTTCCCGAATGCGGTTTTCGGCCTCTAAATCAGCCGAAGTCACCACGTCCCCGTAATTATCTTTCAAGAAGATGTCGGTTTCTTTCAGGTTTTGAAAGCGCGACAAGATTTCTTGCTCCGCAACATGGCGGAGGAGCTCTTCAACTTTGTGCAATAACGAATCCATAGCCTATTGTGGACCAGCTTTGTTACGGTGAAAAGATATCTCGGTCACGTTTAAATCCTGCCTTTAGGGCTTCGAGATATAAATACGTCGTTGCGTCGCGTTGACCTTTTTGTTTCATGGCGCGAACCACGTATGCACAAAAAGCAACCGCTTCGGCTTTCCCCCTTAATTCATATGTGGCCGCAACATCTTTCAGCCCCTCATGCGTGATGGTTCTCGCCATAACGTTGAGTTGGGATTTAACAAAACGGTTCTTATCGCGCCACTTGCCTTGTGCCTTGGTGCGCCGCGCCGTCAGGCTTTTGGCATTCAGCCCCTGACCACTGGACAATTCCGATTCTAGATTCGCCATTTATTCCTCCTGTTTTATGAACCCAATCTTATCTACTAGTAGATATATAAAGTCAACAAGGAAATTCATCTGAAATCGAAATTCTTTTCAAAGGTCGAAAAACATAAAAAAACCGCGCACACTCAAAAAGCTGAGCGTGCACGGTTAAAATCTTAAAAAGAACGAAAATGCCTAGATTTGTTGGTATCTCAAGAAATTGGCTTCTTCAAAACGGACCTTTAATCGAATGAATTTTTCTGTATCTACGCGTTCCAGAACTTCCCCATGGGCATAGAGCCATGACAGCTTTTTACCATCTGCATAGTCGACCTCAACATCGACCACTTTCATGGATTGGCTCAGGCGAAGTTCAAGGGCCGCTAAAAATTCATCTACACCGTGTCCGGTTACGGATGACGTTAGCACCACGGGATGTTCCAAACGGTTTGCATGATTTTGTTGCAGGTTGAAATTGTCTTCATCCAAAAGGTCGACTTTGTTGCGGACTTCGATGAGTGTGTTTTGCAAAGCCATGTCATCCAGACCCAGTTCGGCCAAAACCTCAAAAACATCTCGGCATTGAGCATCTGAATCCGCATGGGAAATATCACGAACATGAACCACCACCTGAGCCTCAAGAACTTCTTCCAAGGTCGCATGAAAAGATTCAACCAGTTCATGGGGCAAGTCTGAAATGAAACCAACCGTGTCCGATAAAATGATATCCCGACCATTGGGCAGTTTAAGGCTGCGCATGGTGGGGTCCAAAGTCGCAAACAATTGATCCTTGACCAAAACTTCGGCGTTGGTTAATCGAGTGAAAAGCGTAGATTTTCCAGCATTTGTATAGCCCACCAAGGCCACAATGGGGTATGGCACCTTGCGCCGGGCTGTGCGATGAAGCTCACGCGTGCGCTTGACGTCTTTTAACAACCGCTTGAGCTTGGCAATGCGTTGATCGATCAAGCGTCTGTCGACCTCAATCTGTGTTTCACCCGGCCCGCCCATAAAACCGGCTCCGCCCCGTTGGCGTTCCAAGTGAGTCCAAGATCGCACCAACCGGGACCGTTGATAGGTCATATGGGCCAGCTCGACTTGAAGCCGGCCTTCTTTGGTGCGGGCGCGTTCGCCAAAGATTTCTAAAATAATGCCTGTGCGATCAAGGACTTTGCATTCCAAAGCCCGCTCTAGATTGCGCTGTTGAACGGGGCTGAGTTGCGTGTCAACGATAACCACGCCGACGTCGTTTCCCTTCACCACCGTATTTAAACGCTCCAACGTGCCTTTGCCAAAGTATGATCCGGGTTTTATTTTGCCCAAAATGACAACTTCGGTGGCGACGATATTTAAATCAATGGCTTGAGCTAAACCGCAAATTTCATCCAAACGCGCCTCGGGTGCGCGGCTTTCAAGAGATTTGGATTTCAGATGTGGATGAATCACAAATGTCCGCTCGCCACCCTCCCCTGTGGTGTCGCCTTGGTCTGCATATTCATTGCGTTGGTTTAGCGTTTCATCACTCACCTTAAAAAGGTCCGATATGAGACGCAACGTTTATTCTTCGTCAGAATCGTCAGCCTCTGGATCAAACAGTTGCACGGGCGTTGACGGCATAATTGTTGAAATCGCATGTTTGTAAACCAGCTGCGTATGACCGTCACGGCGCAACAAAACCGAAAAATTATCAAACCACGTGGCAATACCTTGCAGCTTTACACCGTTCACCAAAAACACGGTGACGGAGGTTTTGTTTTTTCGGATATGATTGAGAAAAACGTCTTGTACGCTTTGTTTTCTATCTGAAGCCATAATCTTGCTTCCCCACCTTTTCTTTTTTATTTTCGTTTTTTATTGGGACACGTTTGCTGCCCCTTAAAGTTCAATTGAAGTCCAATTTAATACCGTTCTGGCAACAGCAGATCCCCCCGCAAAAGCCAGCCCATAAATTGGAAGGCAAACCTTACATGTTCTTTGCGTGATTGGAAAGCATTTGAACGTTGGTAAAATGAATTGAGGGCTTAAATTCTGTAAATTCCCCAATTTCAGGCGCCTTTTCGCGCACCAATACGGGAATACAGCCTGCTTTTTTCGCACATTCAAGATCAATGCCGGCGTCCCCGGCGAACCACACGTCTTGCCCAGCCTCGATACCGCTGCCGTGCAAGGCCATCCTGACAGGTTCGGTGGCGGGTTTATCATGGGGCGCATCTCCGGCCCCAATAATGTGTCCAAAATGCTTGTCCCAGCCCAATTTTTCGGCTTCGGCGCGCAAGAATGCTCCGGTTTTATTGCTAACGACGCCTAAATAAATGCCCATTGCCGCCAATTCAGACAAAGCTTCACCAACGTTGGGCAAGGGTGCCAAGCGGTCGAGATGAATCTTTTTGAAATGGCCATGAAACACCTTTCCAGCCTGTTCCCAATCTTCGCCAAACAGTTTTGGAAAGCTGTCGCGCATGGACTTTGCCACACGTTGTTCGGTTTCGGCCAGGCTCCAATGGGGCAAATCATAGTCATCGAATGTCGCGTTAAAGGCTTCTTGAATGACTTGCCAGCTGTCGATCAAGGTATTGTCCCAATCGAATATAATCGCTTTGGGTCTTGTCGTGGGTCGTTTGGTCAAAGACTGGCTCACGTTTGTTGCTCCATATAATCGCCATAGAGCTTTATAACCTTGAGGCAAAATTCCCCAGGTTCCCCAGTTCCAATTTTGCTGTCGTCGATTTGGACCACAGGCCGAATGAACATGGTGCTTGAAGACGTAAACGCCTCTTGGGCGGCTTTGGCTTCTTCTAGCGTAAACGCGCGCTCAACATATTTAAGGCCTTCTTTGTGCGCTAATTTCAAAATTGCTTTTCGGGTGATGCCGCCAAGGATGTCCGCACCGAGGGCCCGCGTTATCAACGTGCCGTCTGAATTCACAATCCAAGCGTTCGAAGCCGTGCCTTCCGTGACAAAGCCTTGTGCGTCGATCTGCCACGCCTCAAAGGCCCCCTGTTTTTTGGCAAAGGTCTTACCCATGGCCCCTGCAAGCAAGGAAACGGTCTTTATATCGCAGCGCTTCCAGCGAATATCTGCAATAGAAACAACTTTAACACCATTATATAATAACTTGTAATCAAAAGGCTTTAATCGCTTTGCTGTCATAACGAGCGTTGGTTTTAGGCCTTCGGGAAAAGGAAAGTCTCGATCGGCTTGGCCTCGGGACACCTGCATATAAATTGAGCCATAAGTGATTCGATTTTGACGCAAAAGTTCGCGGATCACCAACTTTAGGGATCGATGAGACATGGGCGAAGTGATCGTTAACTCACGTAAAGATCGTTCAAGCCGATCCAAATGTTCGTCACCATCGATCAAATGTCCGCCTTGAACGGCGATCACTTCATAAACGCTATCAGCAAATTGAAAACCACGGTCTTCGATATGAACTTGGGCCATGCCGTGTGGCACGTAACGTCCATTTACATAAGCAATACGTCCCATGACTAAAAATACTCTAGCTGGACGGAAAACATGACTTCGACTTTGGCAATCACATCCGAAGATGCAAACATCACCACACGGTCTCCGGCTTTGACAATTGTATTGCCACGGGGGTTAATGACTTCCGTACCTCGGACAACGGCGCCAATCACCAATCCATCCGGCAGTTTTGCTTCGCGCAAGGGGATGCCGACCATGGGCGACGTTTCCAGAGCCTCGGCCTCAATCATTTCACCGAACCCCTGACCTAGCGTATGGACCGAATGAATCCGACCCCGGCGGACGTGCTGAATAATATTGGACACCGTGATATTGCGCGGATCAACAACCACATCGATACCAAGTGATCCAATCAAAGCTCCGTATTCACCTTTATTGATCAAGGAAATAACACGTTGGGCGCCCTCACGTTTGGCCAGCAATGACGATAAAATGTTGGTTTCATCATCATTGGTGACGGCGATAACGGTTTCCGTCATGGCCATATTGGCTTCAACCATCATCGCCCCGTCCAAGACGTCACCTTGCAAGACCATGGTTGAGTCCAGCTTTTTGGCACATTCTTCCGCACGTTCGGCATTAAGTTCAATGAGTTTGACATTCAGATGCGCGTCTTGTTCTTCCAGCTGTTCTGCCAAAAACATACCAATGTTTCCGCCGCCAAAAATTACGATGCGCCGGGCTTCCGTTTCTTCGTGCCCAAAAGTGGCAAGTGTGCGTTCTTGATTGTCGACGGCGACCACAAAATACACATTGTCCCCCACCAACATTTGCGCGTCGGCATCCGGGACAATGACTTTACCATCGCGTTCAATGCCCACAATGGTCACCTTAAGATCAGGGAACAATTGCGTGATTTGACGCAAGGGGGTGTTCACCAAAGGGCAATTCTCCCCACACCGAACGCCCAATAAATTCACGCGCCCATCCACCATAGGAATCACTTCAAAAGCCCCGGGCACGCTTAAGCGCCGAGAAATGGCGCGGGCAACTTCAATTTCAGGGGAAATGATGACATCAATGGGCATATTATCGCGCGAAAAGAGGTTCGCCCACATGGGTTGCAAGTAAGCTTGATTGCGCACACGGGCAATTTTGGTGGGCACGTCAAACAACGAGTGGGCCACCTGACAAGCCACCATATTGACTTCATCAGCCGCCGTAACGGCAATCACCATATCGGCATCTTCTGCGCCAGAGCGATATAAAATGTCTGGACGCGAAGCATGTCCGACAACGCCTTGCACATCTAAAGTTTCAGACACACGACGGATTAAATCTGAAGATTGGTCAATGACGGTGACGTCATTATTTTCTCGCGACAAATGTTGAGCAATGTGAAATCCCACTTGTCCTGCGCCGCAAACAATCACTTTCATGACAGTCCTTTCCTTAAACTAACTTTTGGCTTTTGATAAACTTATCTTTTGTGCAAATCATCTGCGGAAAACCCAAGCGATTTTAATTTTCGGTGTAACGCTGAACGTTCCATACCCACAAATTCTGCCGTGCGCGATATATTACCGCCAAATCGCGTCACCTGCGCAGCTAAATAATTTTTTTCAAAGGATTCTCGAGCCGGCTTTAAAGCTAAACCCATGATTTCGCTGTTATTTCCTTGCCCAGAATTCGCCCCAGACATTCCTGAATTCATGACTTCATTGGGCAAGAACTCTGCCCGAATTTGCAGTTCTGCATCCCCGGGAGCCATAATCAACAATCGTTCAATGATGTTTTTAAGTTCGCGCACGTTTCCCGGCCAATCATAGGACTGTAACGCCGCAATCGCGTCCTCAGACAATTTACGCGAAGGTTGACCGGACCGTTTTGCCGCATTGTTCATAAAATGAGACGCCAACAATGGAATGTCTTCTCGCCGATGGTTTAAAGACGGCACGTCAATGGGAACCACAGAAAGCCTGTAAAAAAGATCTTCGCGAAAGCGGCCTTCTTTAATTTCAACCTGAATGTCACGGGTGGCACTTGCCACAACCCGCACATCGACTTCGACCTTTGCCGTACCGCCAACACGCTCAAAGATTTGCTCTTGAAGAACGCGGACGATTTTTCCTTGTGTTTTCAAAGGCATGTCCGTTACCTCATCCAAAAACAAGGTGCCGGTGTGTGCGGCTTCGAAATAGCCAACTTTGCGCCCCCCTTCCCCGTCTTCGTGGGTGACTTGGGTGCCGAACAATTCTACTTCCATGCGCTCAGGTTCCATCGAGGCACAGTTCATCACCACAAAAGGACCGCTGGCCCGGTTTGAGCGATTATGAAGCATACGCGCCACCACTTCTTTACCCGAACCGCTGGGGCCTGAAATAAGCACGCGAGAATTCGCAGGAGCAACCCGCTCAATCGCTTGGCGAACTTGGGAAATTGAATTAGAAGCCCCCACCAGGTCATCTTGGCTGTCGCTGCGTTGACGCAGATCTTCATTTTCACGTTTCAACCGGGCCGCTTCCATGGCGCGTTCAACCACAAGCACCAGACGATCCGCCTTAAACGGCTTTTCAATAAAGTCATAGGCGCCGTCCTTAATCGCCTTCACAGCCGTTTCCACGGTTCCGTGCCCACTCATCATCACCACAGGCAGGCCTGGGTAGCGTTTTTTAACGGAAGACAAAATTTGCAAGCCGTCCATTTGGCTGCCTTGCAACCAAATATCAAGGAGAACCAAATTCGGCCTGCGGGTTTCAACCAGCTCTAAGGCTTGCACGTCGCCCCCGGCTTCACGGGTTTGAAAACCTTCGTCTTCTAAGATGCCCGCCACCAAGTTGCGGATATCGGCTTCGTCATCAACAATCAAAATATCATGCGGCATTGAGTTTGTTTCACGTCTTTTCTGTGGCCGAAGGGGCCGATGGTT
>JAESSV010000188.1 GCA_016763895.1 Magnetovibrio sp.
GAACGGGGGATATTGACACTTCGTATATAAGGATTAACCTCGCTTTCTGATTCCTCTTTTATGGGCGCTTCGATCAACGGAAGCCTGAAATTAATCGTCAGTTTATGCTCCTTGGTTTTGTCATCAAAGCGGACATCAATTCGGTCCACAAACAGCTCGAGGAAATGTTTTTTGTCTTCTTCTGATTTAGGGTCTCGTTTTTCGAGATTGAGATGAAGGGCGCAACAGCATCCAACCATTTTTCACGATCGCCCATATTTTTAACGGTTCGCGAGACTGACCAAGTCTTTCAGAGACACGATCCTTCTCTTGAAGGAGCCTATCTTGAAGAGTTTCAAAAGCCTGGTAATACGGGTGATACCCGTAGAAACAAGGGTGCTGTTATCATTTAGCCGTGTTGTTTAAGGTTTTTAAACATAATACTTATGCTATTTTCATAAATTACCTCATGAGAGGAAAAAAATCTTGATATCGACCTGACTTTTTGATACAAGTCACTTAACGAAAGGACATAACTGTGTCCAAATTGCTTTCACCCTGCTCCTTGCCATAAGAGCGGGGTTTTATTTTGCTGGAAACACGGGTGGTTAGCGGGAATAATATCATCTATCATCTCGAATAAGTTGATTTCATGGCAGGTGTTTAAAATGAATATTCTATTGAAGTTTATGTTAGCGGTTACCTTTGGAGGACTTGTTTTTTCAGGTGGTGCAAAAGCTGAAGAATTAAAGATGAACACCGTCGAATTCTGCCCAAAAACGCCCTATGAACGATGGAGCATGTTTAGTTTTAAGTATTACGATATTAATTCGAATTACAAATTAAACATATGGCCAAAAACAATTTACGTTCAGCTACCTGGTCAACAAGGTCAATTTCCTTACACCGTTCACACAACGAAAGAAGGATATACATATATTGAATTGGTCGGAAAGCCCGATGACCCATCATCTTATCGCTATATGTATTTCAGGTATTATGACTATTCTATACCAATGGGGCGTTTTATTTATGATGTAATATATTTAAATAAAGCTTGTTTAATGAAAGTGTATCAGTGCAAAGATCAAGAAAGTGTTGAGAAGGTTATCTTACAAAAGAACAATTTATTAAATGATGAAAATACAATTTATTGTAGTGGAGCCAGTATGGTGCGTCATGTGAATAGAAACAATTGGGATGAATTCAGAAAAAGGAACTCAGGACAGGAATAAAGAATGCATTAAATCGTGCGTTTGACAATTGAATACCTTTAACCAAGCGGTGCATTGAGCACCGCTTTTTTTATGTCTAAAAATAGGAGAAAGACAATGCCAAGTCTAAAACAACAACAAGCCCGTGACTGGGCTTATAGCAGAGTATCTGGCCTTGAAGATCCGCGACCAGACCTCTACAACGACGGTTCCAATGTACCCACCATCGGTGTCGGTTATGCCTTGGTCGTAAAGGGCCGAAACGGATGGTCCGTTAAAGAAGAATTAGTGGCTGACTTTCGATCCATTGGTGCTCCCCTCAGTGCGGCGTCAATCAAAACCTTAAACGGAATTGCGGATGCCAAAAACAAAGGGCAGCAGGCCATTGCAAAGTCTTTGATCAATGATTTAAGTCATGTGTCTATTGAGAAAGAACAAATACAGCCTCTTTACAATCGTTCCTTTGATCGACATTACATGCGAACCGGGCAGATTTTAGAAAATAAAAATTTTGACCAATTGCCTGCCGAACAGCAAGGCGTTTTGACCATCGTAACATTCCAATCACCTAGGGCCTTGAAAAATGAAAAAGGGGCCATCATTTCGGGCATTCAAAACAAAGACCCCGCTCAAGTCGTTGGTGCCTTTAAACGTATTGGTAAAATGTTTAAGGAACCCGGACGGTACAACGGCTTAGCCCATAATTTCCTCGATCCAGATCAAAAATATACTATTGACGTTCGACAGGGGGATTACCTTGGGAAAATTGCTCAGCGTTATAACACCACTGTTGATGCACTGATGAACGTTAATACACATATTGAAAACAAAGATGAAATCCGTGCGGGGGACGTTCTTGTCCTGCCTGCTGGTGCCAAGAAGAATGGACACTTCGTCTATGATGCTCAAAGTGCGTATAAGGTTTTGGGTGTTAACCACACATTAGAAGGTGGAAATTATATCGGCCCATCCCATGAATTAAGCCCCCAAGATGCCATGACGGCTGACCAGTCAAAAGCTTGGGTCGAAAAAATGCAGGCCGTAAGGAACGCGAAAAAATCGAACCTGTTATCAGAGGCCATTTCTAGCAATCCATTTAAACAGACCGCTTCAACGACTTTTGGAAATGATAGCCTTCAAGTGGCAAGTTTGGGGAACGATGCTTTTGTGTCCATGCCTTCGAATACGGCTTCACCCAAAACCGTGGATGTTCGTTATGGCGATACGTTGTCGGGGTTGGCGGTTCAGCACGGCACCACGGTTGATGCTTTTATGCGCGCTAATCCACAGATTAAGGATGCAGATAAAATTCAGGCCGGGGCACGCTTGAACAGGCCATCTAAAAACGTATCTGTTGCAAACGTGCAAACGGCTATTCAAGGGTTTATGAACACGCCCGTTTATCGTGACCAGAGACAGCCAGCAGCTTTTGAAACAGTACAAAATGCTTTTGCTTCCTTAAACCAAAGGCAGAATCAAGAAAAGGCCCAACGTGCAGCCGCGATGAAACAAGCCGAAAAACAAAAGGCAGATGACGAAAAAGTGCGCCAAGGTGCGTATCAACGTATCGAAGTTAATCGGCAGGCAACGATTGCGGCCCAACAAAAAGGAGATCGGGCGCTGGATGCGGGGCGGGCCAAGGAAGAGCAAGCGAAAGAAAAACAACAGGCCAAACAATTGGCGCGCGAAGAGCAAGGCATGCCTGAACTGGATGGCGTTCATGAGATTGGTGTGGCGAAAATAGATCAGTTGGGCGAAAATGCCATTTCAAAGGCCATGCCCAAAGACGATTTAGGTCAACGTCGGGGACTATCGCCGGAAAATATTGCGGCGGCTGTAAGAAAACGAAACGCCTTGGCACCCAACCAAA
>JAESSV010000189.1 GCA_016763895.1 Magnetovibrio sp.
CGCAAAGACCTTGAAGACGAAAGCACCTTTTTTGGGTCCATGGATGGTGCGTCTAAGTTTGTACGTGGGGATGCTATCGCGGGCCTTTTGATCACATTCATCAACGTTATTGCCGGCATGGTGATTGGCATTGCTCAACACGGCATGACTTTTGCGGACGCGGCCAATAACTACACACGCCTGACCATTGGTGATGGTCTTGTGACCCAAATTCCGGCTCTGGTGGTGTCGACTGCGGCGGGTATGATGGTGACCAAGGCTGGCATCACCGGGGCGACAGAAAAAGCCGTATTTAAACAAATGGGCGGACAGCCCCGCGCCATGGGTGTGAGTTCCTTTTTGTTGCTGTCCATGGCCGTACTGCCCGGTATTCCCCTCGCCCCATTTTTGGTTTTAGGCTTAACAACCGGCGGCATTGCTTTTTTTGTAAACCGTCAAAACAAGAAACTAGAAGCCCAGGTTCAAGTCGAACAACAAGAGGCCGAAGAAGAAGAAGCCATGGCGTTGCCCGAAGAACCCATCACCTCGGCCTTGAAAATTGACATGTTGCGCCTTGAACTTGGCTATGGCTTGTTATCCTTGATCAACAACCCCAGAGACGGCAAGCGCCTGACCGATCAAATCAAAGCGTTGCGGCGCCAAATTGCCACGGATATGGGCTTTGTAATGCCGTCCGTGCGCATTCAAGATAACATGCAGTTAGACGCCAACACATACTTTGTGCGGTGCAAAGAAATCGAAGCTGGACGTGGGGATTTACGCCCCAACATGTTGTTGGTGATGGATCCGCGCGGTGAAGAAATTACCCTGCCGGGCGAAAAAACGGTCGAACCTGCCTTTGGTTTGCCCGCCATGTGGTTGGATGAAGAAAACCGGGAAGAAGCCATGTTTCGGGGCTATACGGTTGTCGATCCCGCCACCGTCATCACCACCCATTTGACCGAAATCATCAAAGACAACATGCCTGAACTTTTGTCTTATGCCGAAACGCAAAAGCTGATGGATGAATTGAGCGACGAGCACAAAAAGCTGGTTGATGAAATGATTCCTTCGCAAATATCCATGGGCGGCGTGCAACGCGTGTTGCAAAATCTTTTGACCGAACGCGTTTCCATCCGGGGTTTGGCAACTATTTTAGAAGGCATTTCCGAAGCTTGTGGCATGACCCGCAACGTCACCATGATCACCGAACACGTGCGCGCACGGTTGTCCCGCCAAGTCAGTGACATGAATGTGAACGATCAAAATGTCATCATCTTGATTTCCCTATCCCCCGAATGGGAACAAAACTTTGCCCAATCGTTGGTGGGACAAGGCGATGAACGTCAACTTTCTATGCCACCGACGCAACTTCAAGAGTTCATCAACCAATTGCGAAATGCGTATGAACGCCAAGCCATGTTGGGTGAGGTTCCGGTTTTATTGACCAGCCCCGGAATCCGCCCCTACGTGCGCTCTATTATCGAACGTTTCCGCCCATCGACCGTCGTGATGAGCCAAAATGAAATCCATCCCAAGGCGAAAATCAAAACTGTGGGACAAGTTTAGGTATGCTAATATAAGTCATGAACCAACCTTCTGACACACCGTCTAATCCAAAACAGGTTCCAAACCCAATGCAGGTACCAGGCCCGAAACAGGTTCCAGGCCCGAAACGGGGCAAAGGCCAAAACATCATTGCGGTTGCCTCGGGCAAGGGTGGTGTGGGCAAGACGTTCCTCACCATCACCTTGTCCATGGCGCTAAGCGCCAAGGGGTGCAAGGTGTTGTTGTTTGATGGCGATCTGGGCTTGGCAAACCTAGATATTCAATTGGGGCTCATGCCGAAACACGATTTGGGTTCGGTGATTGCCGGGCGCCTGACCTTGAACCAAGCCGTTATTCCTTTTCCTGCGGGGGGCTTTGACATCATTGCCGGACGTTCGGGATCGGGGGGGATGGCCAACATTCCGACCTCGCGCTTGCAAATGTTGAACGAAGACCTGGCCTTGTTGGCACAAGCCTATGACCACGTTATTTTGGATCTGGGTGCGGGCGTAGAACGCACCGTGCGTCAATTCACCCACAATGTTGGGCGGTGCCTGGTTGTGGCAACGGACGAGCCCACATCGTTGACGGATGCCTATGCATTTATCAAGCTTACCCACATGGAACGCCCCAACTTAAACATCTGTGTGGTCATCAATGCCGCCAACTCCACACGCGAAGGGGAACGCACCTACAATACATTATTAAAGGCTTGTGAAGGATTTCTAAAGATTTCTCCTCCATTATTAGGTGTCGTGCGCAGAGATCCCAAAGTGCGCGAAATCATCAAGGCCCAAGTGCCTCTGTTGACGCGCTACCCCAATACGGAAGCCGCCAAAGATGTCAAAAGCATCGTTCAGAAGCTGTTAAAATAAGGGTTACATATATCCGGGCTTGAGCACGGGAAATAACTTAGGTTCCAACTCAATATGAGGACTGCTCAATGTCGACCATACACACCCCAAACATTCCCCCGCCGGTGGCATCTGCTGGTCCACAAAATACGGCCACGGCTGTTGTGGTTAAAGCGCCCCCGTCTTTATCAACCTTGCCCCAAGGTCAAGCCCTTCAGGCAACCGTGACAACGACCGCCTCGGGCCATCAAATTCAGGTGCAAACCCCGCTGGGGTCCATCACCTTGCAAATGGGCGTGGCGGTTCCCAAAGGGTCCGTTTTGACCATGGTGCTGACATCCCTTACGCCGCCTTTGTTTCAGGTGGCTATGGTGGATGGCAAGCCCGTCCCCGGAGCCTTAACAGCGGCGCAAGCCAAAACCGCCGGGCTTAAAGGTCAATTGCCCCTGCCAACCCCGCCGCAAACCTTGCAAGCCGGAACCAAGCTCAACGCGGTATTGTTGCGGCCCGCTGCGGCGGCTCCACAAGGGGCAATAAGCGCGGCCACGGGACCAGCCCCACAAGCCGCTTCAGCACTGTCCGCAGGGGTGGCTGCACAAAGCCTATCCAAACCCGCACCAAAAGGCGGAGCGGCACA
>JAESSV010000011.1 GCA_016763895.1 Magnetovibrio sp.
AGCTTTCGCCGTCGGATCCATTATCTGAGCTTTCGCCGTCGGATCCATTATCTGAGCTTTCGCCGTCGGATCCATTATCCGAGCTTTCGCCGTCGGATCCATTATCTGAGCTTTCGCCGTCGGATCCGTTATCCGAGCTTTCGCCGTCGGATCCGTTATCCGAGCTTTGGCCATCTGATCCATTATCTGAGCTTTGGCCATCTGATCCATTATCCGAGCTTCCGCTTGATGATCCATCATCTGAGCCACCAGTCGTGCCATCATCTGAGCCACCAGTCGTGCCATCATCTGATCCACCAGCGGAGCCATTACCTGATCCCCCACCTGATCCACCACCTGAGCCACCACCTGATCCAACTCCTGAGGACCCGGTTGCGGTAATAGAAGCATCATAGTTGACGGGTGTGCGGGATTTGGCCGCAAGGGGGGCCGTGTCGAGGGCTAAAAAGGGAATGACATAATCAAAGGCGTAGTCCGCCGTGACCTCACGGTAAATGACGCCGTTTGCCATATTGTCCCCTGGGGCATCGGACGTGAAGGTGATGCCTGAAAACATGGTGCCAGCGGCATCTTGGGCATAAGTTTCCAATTGAAGTTTGGTGGCCGTGGGGTTCACTATGGCATAGCGCGAGGTTTGTTCAACCGCGTACTGCATAATGTTTTTGACCCAAAACAGTCGACCATAATCGGCAATGCCGATGACAAGGGTTAAAAAGAATGGAGCCGTTATGGCAAATTCCACAGCCGTTACGCCACGTTCATTGTTACGGGCATTTTTGAGGCCATTTTTGCCTCGTACCAAGACTTTTCTTAAAATTTTTTTCATCATGACCTTGGTCCCTTTCTTCGGGATTACTGGGTGCGAATCGTATTGTTCGCCGTTATGGTTGTTGTACCGGGGTAAAATAGCCAGACATGTGTGTAGTCTGCGCTTATTTGTGTATAAGAATGTATGCGGCCTGTCGTGCCTTCACCACAGGTGCTGGTCCCACAGGTGAATAAGGTTCCGCCGTCGGAACATCCGCACATGGTGTTGACCACGGTGACATCAAGACCGGTTAGATTGGTGGCATTTTCCACGACATTCGTGATTAAGGCCGGCGTGGCATTCGTCATATCGACCAGAGCATATTGAGCGCCGGCGCGCGCCGAAGACGTGACTTCCATCTTGTGAAACATGTACAGACCAATATCAAAAATATTGAGCAACACAATCATCAAAAAAGAAGCAATCACGGCAAATTCAATGGCGCTGGTCCCGCGTTCACAACGGGCGAGGTTTTGAATGTTTTGCCGGATTTGGGCTGTGTTAAACATGTTCATTACTCCACCAACCGAGGCGATGCGCCATAGAAAATGGTGTTAACACCATATGCGGTACAGTCATTGGTTATATCAGTATCCCCCGTAAAGGAAACTTCTTGGGCGATGATCATCATGCATCCGTTCCCCGATGTTTCATTTCCGCCTGCAAAATCAATGTTATAGCTTGGTGCATAAAGAACGCCGGAAAGTTCAGCCGTTGATCCCCCGGTAAAAAGATGGCGAGCATTTGGGGCGCCGGATACATTGCGATCTTGGTAAAAGAGAATACCACTATACGTTCCAGACGTGGGTGCCGTGAGTGTCACCGTGCCGTTGCCCGTGATTTTCATCTCTCCGGTGTTGTTCGCAGGACTGGTCGAACTGCTCATAATGATGGTGACACCTGTGCCCGAAAGATTGCCTCCGGTCATGTTGAAATCACCGCTGTCCATAATATAGGTGCCGGCATTCAGGGTGACGGTTCCATTGGTGATTCTGAGACCCTGACAATACCGACCGGGGTTCTACGTGGTGTCGGAACTGATGGTGTATGGACTGCCTGACATGGACGTTGCCGAATCACATATCCCAAAGGATGCGGGAACGTCGAGGCTAGCGTAAGGGTCCAAAACAGGATTTGCATTGCTTATGGGTTGGGAACAATCGGTTGATGTGATCGAGCTAAGCCCGTCATCAATTCCTCCCGCCGCCCAAACACAATCCGTGGCGAGATTACAATTGTTACAGACCTGAACCGAATAAGCGCTTTGTGTAGAGTTTGAGACCACGCCACAATCGGTCATGTTGACGGTGCTGTTGCTTGACATCTTGACACCCGGACGAGCGGTTGTGGACAACGCCAACACACAGGCTTCTTTGTCCCCGGTGGTGGTGGCGACCGCGCGCGCCGTTGTGGTCGGATCGAAGCTATAAAAGACCTGGCTGATAATGGTGGTGAGATTGCGATTAAGCACGACTTCGATATAGTCGCTGTTGCCTAAATAGGCCCCGGTTAGGGGCGTGCCAACGGATGTAAAGCTGTCGGTCGCCGCATTAAACCCATTGAGGTTCGCTTCAACCGTGGCTGCTGACGTGTATTCCGCGTTGCTGGCTCCATATGAGTTTTCGATGGCCGCAGAAATAACCGCTGCATCGGCGATGGTTTGCAATTCACGGCGATCTTTAAACCACATGCCGGCTTCGACACCCAAACCGACCACGCCAAGAATAACGGGAAGCATCAAGGCAAACATAACAGCTATAGACGCCCGGTCATTACAGACAAAACGCTTCACCAGCGTTTTAGCGCCCAAGTTACGTTTGACAGAAGGCAAGTTACGTTTGACAGAAAGCAAGTTCCTTTTGTCAGAGAGCAACTCTATTTTGCCAGGTGTTTGCGTCTTAACGTTTGTCATTTCGAATACCATTACATTTTGTTCAGTGTATTTCGTTTTACGATAGTACGTTGATTATCGGTGAGTTGATAAGGTTTATTGTGTCTAAATATTCTTGTTTGCACAGTGACGACCATCACGGGTGGAAAATAAAGAATAAACTATTATTCTGTTAGGCTATGGAGGATGTACGGTGTAAAAAAATGCTGTAAACTCACAGTAATTAGAGGCTGGGTAATTAGAGACTGGGTAATTAGAGTCCGGTCGGTAACATTTTATGAAGGTTGTTCATTTCTTGAGACTTAAAAAACAAGAATTTCGGGTTGATCCACTCTTTTTGGCATCTTTGGTGCGCAAATTTGTCGTCGGCGCGCTTTTGGCCAGTGTTTTGGTCAGTGTAAGCGCATGCCAGACGACAAGTTCGGGCCAGACGACAAATTCGGGCAAAAAACCGATGTCGGGGCGCCAAAATGATCAGAACCAAGACATGAACAGCGGCCAACATATTTTGCTCCGGGCGGGGCAAGATGCTGAAACTGAGCATAAATATGATGTCGCCGCAAATGCCTATGGGCGCTTATTCGAACAACGGAGCAATGATCCCGATGTGCTGGCCAATTTTATTCGCACCATGCGGTACAGCGACCGGGCGCCGGAAATTGTAAGGTACGTCGAAACCAAGACCCAACATTTGATGGACGATGTAAACGTAAAGTTCGAATATGGAAAAGCTTTGCTGGCTGCGGGTAAAAAATCAAAAGCCTTGCGGGTTTTACAAGAGGTCTCTTTGCGCAGGGTCGCAAATTGGAAGGTCGATTCGGCGATTGGCATTGCTTATGATGCGCTGGGACAATTCCCGAATGCTATTTTGTCTTATCGAAAGGCCTTGGAAATATCCCCCAACAATGTTGTCGTTATGAACAATATGGCCATGTCCCAAGCGATGGCCGGGGCGTTAAACGAAGCTATTGCAACCTTGGAAGAGGCTGCCAATATTAATCGTAGCAACGTTCACGTTCGCCAAAACCTTGCTTTGTTGTATGCGGTAAAGGGGGATATAAACAAAGCTCGGGCGTTGGCTTCTATGGATTTGAGCAAGATAGATACAGAAAATAATCTGTCCTTTTATCGTCGCTTTGAAGGAAAGGCCTATGAGTAAAAAAACGGTCTCTAAAACGCCCAGCACCGAAAAAGATACAGATACAGAAGAAAAGACGACTGTGGAAGAGCAAGAAAGGCTGAATGCTGACCGCCATAGTGTTCGTTTGACCACCGTATTTTGCGGCCGAATTTGCCAGTACGGCAAGGCTTATGAATGCACTATTTCTGATGTGTCCATCGGCGGCGCCAAGGTCAGGCTTAAAGACCCCCAAAGTTTCAATACTTTTGTATCAAGCACGCTGGCGCAATTGGTTTTTGAACGCCTGACAGATTACAAAGCCTTAAATGCTGAAGTTGTCTGGTTGAAGCCCGATGAATTTGTGGTCGGTCTGGAATTTGTGGATCCCGAAAATCGGCGTCGCAGCGTGATTAAAAAATTGATGCCCAACCGTTGGCGGATCGCAAACGAAGAACGCAATAAGGCCGAGGCCGGGTAGATGCGGGCAAAAATGAAGAATAACGAGCGTGGAAAAAAAGTAACCGAAACGCATTGAAAATGAATACCTTATTTGACATGATATAATGAACCTAGACTCCAGTTATCAGACTCTCGATCCCAGAATCTGAACCGTAGGTTTTAGAAAATAACGCTTGGAAAGTAACAGCTATGGACAACAGCGAAGTTTTAACGCCAGATCCGAGTGAGTGCACGTTGGCCGATATTTATTTGCTGAGCGAGGCTCCGCCGGATGTCGTGCGTGAACTGGAACTGAAATGCCGGTGGATAAAGTGCGAATCCAATCAGATCATCGTGGATCGTGACGATGACACCACCGAGGTCTTCTTTATTATATCGGGTAAGGTGAAGGTCATGGACCTTTTGGGCAAGGATCAAGAAATTGCCTTGGCTGAATTGGATGCCGGCAGCAGTTTTGGTGAATTGTCGGCGATTGATTCATCGCGGCGTTCGGCGCGGGTGAGCGCCCTTGAAGAAACCACATTGGCGGCATTGCCCAGCAAAGACTTCCGCAAGCTGTTGATGGAATGCCCCGGTATATCCATTATGTTGCTGAAACGATTCGCGGGTTTGATTAGAATTCTCAATAATCGTGTGACGTCTTTGAGCACCTTAAGCCCGCACCAACGGGTTTATTACGAATTGTTGCGGATGAGCGAGCCGAATCCCGAAGGGGATGGCTCTTGGATGATCCATCTTTTGCCAAAACATGAAGAAATCGCAAGCTGGAGCGGGACGTCGCGCAGTGACGTGGCAATGGCCATTGGTCACTTGGCACGCGAGGGTATTGTCGGGCGTAAACATAAGTCTTTGGTGATCAAGGATCACAATCGTTTGCAAATGTTGGTGAACCTGTGACGGCCGTCATAGGCTTCCTTTCATTTGTTGCCTAAGGTTAAGAAACCAACCAACCAAATGCTCGATACGTAAAGGGCATACAAAAGGATTAGAGGGTTGGTTTATATGGGAAAATAAATAGGGAACCTTGACTTCTTAATTTTGTTCAGCCAATCTAAGGTCAAATCGAATTGAGGATTTTTTTGTTTAATTTGTGCATTAAGAATCAGGAGTAATACACATGAATAAGTTTTCTAAATTGATGACACGTTTTTCAAATGATGAGTCTGGCGCAACGGCTATTGAATATGGTCTTATTGCTGCTCTTATCGCTGTGGTTCTCATTGGTGCGTTGACGGCTATGGGCACAAGCCTAGAGTCAAAATTCAACGACATTAATGATGGCTTGAATCAGTAATTTGCAGGTCATTTTCTTTGTGTAATCGCAAAGTGTAATGAGAGCGATGTACTTAAAAAACCGCCTTTAGCCTGTCGTTTTGATACGGTGCTAGAGGCGGTTTTTTTACGTCTTGACCAAAGGCGGTTTTTTATCCATCTTGAATTGGCCCTTGGGGAGCGCCTGTTATGGCAATGATAAATTCAATTGTAATGGTTTTGTACGTTGTTCTGGTTTTGTACAGCGCGTTGAGCGATGCCCGATCTTTGCGCATTCCCAATTGGACCTCACTTTCTTTGATGGGTGTATTTGGTGCGGGCGTGATATCCAATGGGCTTGGGCTTGAAGCCATTGCGTGGCATTTGGCCGCAGTGGTTCTTATGTTGGTGTTGGGGTTCACCTTGTTTGCCTTTGGTCACTTTGGCGGCGGGGATGCAAAGCTTATGGCTGCGTGTGCGCTTATGGCCGGATGGGATAACCTTTTTGCCTTTATTTTTGCCGTCGCCTTGGTCGGTGGCGTGTTGTCCATTTTGGTTATTTTGTTGCGCAAAGGGCTGGGGCTTTGGCCCGATTGGCTGGTCAAAAGTGCCGCAGGACTGTTCACCCCGGACAAAGCCGTACCTTATGGTCTCGCCATTGCCGCAGGAGCCATGATTATATTGCCGCGCATGGACATGTTGCCCAAAGAATGGGTCTTTGTTGTGCACTGGTTTGTCGGTTGATAAGAGGACAAAAAGCGTGCACCGCCTCAAAACAGGGTCTTGGATAACCTTAGAACGTATTCGCGTTTATTCCGTGATGATGTTGGCCTTTTGGGCCGTGGGGATTTTGGCTGTTTTGGTGACTTCTGAGGGCGGCCTGGATTTCCTTGGACGTCCTTTGGGAACCGATTTTTCGAATGTGTGGTCGGCTGGACGTTTGGTGTTGGACAGCAATGCTGCGGCGGCTTATGACACAAGCCTTCATCACGCGGTGCAAAAGGCGGCCTTTAACAGCCCCAATATTCCTTATTATGGATGGCATTACCCGCCCTTTTTTCTGTTTATTGCGGGAGCCCTGGCGCTTTTGCCCTATGGCAGTGCCGTTTTGGTGTGGCTTTCGGCGACATTCCCGCTTTATTTAGGCGTCGTTCACAAAATTTCAGACGTGCCTTTGACCTTGCTGCTTGCCGCCGCTTACCCCGCTGTGGCGGTGAATATGATCCATGGGCAAAACGGCTTCCTCAGCGCGGCCTTGTTGGGGGCTGGTGTGTTGTGTTTGGACCGCAGACCTGTTTTGGCGGGCCTAGCCTTTGGTCTTTTGGCGTATAAGCCTCAATTTGGTCTGTTGATTCCGTTGGTGCTTGGTGTAACGGGGCGTTGGCGGGTGTTTGGCGTGGCAAGCTTGACGGTGGCGATCTTGATCGGTGCGTCGACGGCGGTGTTTGGCTTTGAAATTTGGCAGGCTTTTATCGACAGCACCCGGTTTACCCGCACCGTCGTATTGGAAGGTGGGGCTTTGGCTCCTGAAAAAATGCTGAGTATTTTTGCGGCCTTTCGCATGTGGGGGTTTTCGGTGACGTTGGCCTATATCGCCCAAGGTGTGCTGGCTTTGTTTGTCGCAACGACTTTGGTGAAGTTGTGGCAAAAACCAGTGGCTGTGCCCTTAAAATCGGCGGCCTTGGTCACGGCAACCCTTTTGGTGACGCCTTATGCCATGGATTACGATCTGGTGATCTTGGGCCTTGGTTTGGTGTGGATGGTGACGTATGGCTTGGAAAATGGCTTTCTTCCCTGGGAAAAAAGCGCGCTGGTTTTGGTTTGGGCCTTGCCGATGCTCAGCCGTGTGAGCGCGCTTGCCTTGTCGGTTCCCTTGGGTTTAATGGGGCTTTTGATGTTTTACGGGTTGATTTTGCGCCGGGTAGAACAGGGTGAATAAAGCGTCGAAAAGGGTGAATAAAGCGTGCGCTTAACGCGCCATAATTTGAATAGCCGCCGGGCCAATCACCACCATAAACAGGGGGGGCAAGAAGAATAAAATCATCGGCACCGTTAATTTTGCGGGCAATGATGCGCCCTTTTTTTCCGCCACAGACATCCGTTCTGCGCGCCGTTCCTGGGACAACACCTTCAACGCAACACCCACAGGCGTCCCATACTTTTCAGACTGAATAAGCGTCGTCGTGAGCGATTTAATCGCCGGAAGCCCGGTGCGATCCGCAAAGTTTGTATAGGCCTTGTGACGATCACCAAGAAAGGCAAGCTCGGCCGAGGTGATGCCAAATTCTTGGGCCAGAGTTGGTGATTTATTGGTAATTTCATGGGTCACGCGATCGAACGCAGCCTCAATACTCAAGCCGCCTTCGACACAAATCACCATCAAATCAAGCGCATCGGCAAAGCCTGAATTTAAGTCTTGTTGGCGTTTTTGCGCCGAATTGATCACAAGCGTTTTGGGCAGGGAAAACCCTAAAAAAGCGGCGATGCCCATAAAGATGAATTTAACCACGCCGGGGTAAGGAAAATCTTGCATGTTGGCAATGTAAACAGAGCAAACCACAAAAAACAAAACCGCCAAGGCAATGCGCGCAAACGTAAACGTAATCAGAGCATTGGGCCGACGGTATCCGGCTTGAGCCAAATTTTCTTTCAGTTGTGGAGACGACAACGCTTTATCAAGCTTAAACGTTGTGAGAAACTTTTTCATCAGGTCGGTGCGGTTTTGCCCCTTGCGTTGACGAATGGTCGATCCTTTTGATTGCAAGTCGTCAACTTGATGACGGGCCAATTCTTTGCGCCGGGTTGTCACGTCTTTAAAGCGCTTCGATTTTCCTTTGCCGGACATAAAAGGCAGAGCGATTGCGACAACGGTGATGATCGCAGCCAGGCTGGCCATCCATACGATAAGAGTCGGAGTTTCCATACCAATTTCCTACATATCAAAGTTGATCATTTGGTTCATAACCGCGACACCCGCCGCCATCATGCCAAGGCCAATCCAGACCAAGTGAATGCCATCGGTGAACAACAGCCCCACATAGGCGGGGTTGACCAAAGACAGCATGCCCAAAACAAAAAACGGTAAACACGCAATGATCGCCGCAGATGATTTGGCTTCGGAACTTAAAGCTTGGACCTTGTCTTTCATTTTTTTGCGGTCCCGTAACACATCCGACAAATTATCCAGGGTGTCGGCCAAATTGCCCCCCGTTTGACGTTGGATTTGCTACACGATGGCAAAAAATTTAAATTCTGCGGTGGGCAACCGTTTCAAAGCGCGCACCATGATTTCGTCGAGCGTCATGCCAAGGCGTTGACCTTCAATAATAAGGTGGAATTCCTCGCCCACCGGGCCTTCAAATTCGCGCGCGATAATCGCCAGGCATTCGCCCACCGGAAGCCCGGATCGAATGCCCCGGGTGATCACGTCGATGGCTTCTGCAAAATGTGAGGTAAACTGATTTTGGCGCCGTTTGGCAAGGTAGCCCAAAACAAGCTTTGGCAAGCCGGCCCCGGCAACAATGGTCAATCCTGCAATCGCAATCGGGGACATGCCAAGAATAACCGTGATGATCAGCCCCGTTAAGCCTGAGCCGGCGCAGATCATTAAAAAAGTAGTGGCCTCAACGCGCAAACCCGCCTGAAGAATGGCGCTATCAATACGGTCGAAAATGCTTTCATTATTTTCGTCTTCACCAAGTCCTTTGACCCGGTCTTGAATGCGTTTTTGGCGACGGCTTTCGGCCTTGGCCGACAAACTGCCCGTTGACGAAATGGTGCCAATGGCTTCCATGCGTTTTTTAAGGCGCATTTTGGGGCGCATCGCAACCGAAACCATAGCCCCAACAATGCCCAACAAGATTATGCTGGCAGCGGCGGCAATCATGATATAGAGGACGATATTATCATTCATGAACGGGGCCTATGATGCAAATTGAAGGGCTTCGGCAAGCTTTTTTTCCATGCCGTAGTATTTCGCTTGTTCCCAAAAACTGGGACGCATGCCCGTAAATTTATGGCGACCCAGAATGTTGCCGTTGGAATCTTCACCTTCAATTTCGTAAACGCAAATATCTTGGAGGGTGACCACATCGCCTTCCATACCAATGACTTCGGTTAAGTGGGTGATTTTCCGCGAACCATCGCGCAGGCGGGCGGCTTGAACAGTAATATGCACCGCCCCGGAAATTTGTTCGCGCATGGCCTTGGTGGGCAGATTATAGCCGCCCATCATAATCATGTCTTCCACACGGGACAGAGCCTCGCGCGGGTTGTTGGCGTGAATGGTGCCCATAGATCCATCATGGCCCGTGTTCATGGCTTGCAAGAGATCAAACGCTTCTGGACCCCGCACCTCACCGACGATGATCCGTTCAGGGCGCATCCGCAGACAGTTTTTGACCAAATCTCGCATCGTAACTTCACCCTTGCCTTCCAAGTTAGGAGGGCGGGTTTCTAAGCGCACCACATGGGGCTGTTGCAATTGCAATTCGGCGGAATCTTCGCATGTGATGATGCGTTCAGCGGGATCAATGTGCCCCGTCATACAGTTGAGCAGGGTGGTTTTCCCGGACCCGGTACCGCCCGAAATCAAGGTGTTCAGGCGAATGGCCGAGACCACTTCCATGACTTGTTTCAATTCCGGCGAGATCGAGCCAAATTTCAGTAAATCTTCGAGGGTCAGCTTGTCTTTTTTAAATTTACGAATGGTCAGCGTTGGCCCGTCTATCGACAATGGCGGCGCAATGACGTTAACCCGTGAGCCATCCATTAACCGCGCGTCACATATCGGGCTGCTATCATCAACCCGGCGGCCAACTTGGCTCACGATGCGCTGGCAAATATTCATCAATTGCGCATTGTCTTGAAATTTTA